>JBDTVL010000444.1:0-3200 GCA_040007215.1 Flavitalea sp. | reverse complement strand
CATTGCGAGTCCTGCGCCATTCACCATACAACCTACATTACCATCAAGCTTAACAAAATTGAGGTTGAATTTAGCCGCTTCCACTTCAGTAGGATCTTCTTCGCTGATATCTCTCAATGCTTCGAGATCGGCATGACGCATCAGCGCATTATCGTCAAGGTTCATCTTACAATCTACTGCGATGATCTTTTCGTCAGATGTTTTAAACAGCGGATTTATTTCCAGCATGCTGCAATCCAGCCCTACATAGGCATTGTATATATTGGTCACGAATTTTACGCAGTTCTTGAAAGCTTCGCCGCTGAGGCCGAAATTGAAAGCGATCTTCCTGGCCTGGAAAGGTTGTAATCCTCCGGATGGATGTACCCATTCCTTAAATATTTTTTCCGGTGTGTTATGCGCTACTTCTTCAATATCCATTCCGCCTTCGGTGCTGTACATGATCACATTGGTTCCTTTGGCGCGGTCGAGCAATATAGACAGGTAAAATTCTTTAACGGGGTTGGCGCCTTCATAATAAACGTCCTGTGCTATCAGCACTTTGTTCACGAGCTTGCCGGCCTCCCCGGTTTGTATGGTCACCAGGGTGCCGCCTAATATATTTCCGGCGATCTCTTTGATCTGATCTGCATTTTTGCCAACGGCAACGCCGCGTTGTTCCGAGCCCCTGATCTTGCCCTTTCCGCGTCCGCCTGCATGTATCTGCGCTTTTACCACGGCAAAGTTATTGCCATACTGGACCTTAAGGTTTCTGTAAGCTTCCTCCGCCGATCCGGCATTGTCAACAGCATATCCTTCCTGGACGGGAACATTATATCTTTTCAATAATTCCTTTGACTGGTATTCGTGCAGGTTCATGTAGCTTTTTTTACGTTTATCAGGATGCGAAAATAAGGTAAAATGCAAAAGTTAAAAGGTAAAATTAAGACGCACAGACTTTTCTGATTTAACTTTCCCCTTTTCCCTTTTAAATTCCATACGAACAACTGTTAGTTTATGTGATTCCAATCAGCTACTTTTGCGTGCAATCTGATAACTAACTAGCTTATGCACTTCACTTTCACCGAAGAACATGAAATGATCCGGAAAGCCGCCCGTGATTTCGCGGTTAATGAATGCCTTCCTGGAGTTATACAAAGAGACGAAAACCAGCATTTCCCCTACGAACAGATCATGATCCTCGCCCGCCTGGGATTCATGGGTATGATGGTTGATCCCGAATATGGCGGCTCCGGGTTGGATACCATCAGTTATGTGCTGGCGATGGAAGAGATCAGTAAAATTGACGCCAGCGTTAGCGTTTGCATGAGCGTTAATAATTCTCTGGTGTGCTATGGACTTAACAAATGGGGTACGCCAGAACAGAAAAAAAAATATCTCTTACCGCTGGCGCAGGGTATTAAAGATGATCAGTTACACATTGGCGCTTTCCTGCTCAGCGAGCCGGAAGCGGGCAGCGACGCCACTTCCCAGCGTACAACGGCCGAAGATAAAGGCGATCATTACCTGCTTAACGGCATTAAGAACTGGATCACCAATGGCAGCTCAGCTTCCATATACCTGGTGATGGCGCAGACCGATGCTTCTAAAGGAAGCAAGGGTATCAATGCATTTATTGTTGAAAAAAACTGGCCAGGCGTCACCGTTGGGCCCAAAGAAAATAAAATGGGTATCAGGGGCAGCGATACTCATTCGATCATGTTCCAGGATGTGGTAGTTCCAAAAGAAAACAGGATTGCCGAAGAAGGTTCGGGTTTTCGGTTTGCTATGAAAACTCTTGCAGGCGGAAGGATCGGTATCGCTTCCCAGGCGCTGGGCATCGCCTCTGGCGCCTATGAGCTGTCGCTTAAATATGCCAAACAGCGAAAGGCATTTGGTAAAACTATTTCGGGTCATCAGGCTATTCAATTCAAGCTGGCCGATATGGCCACCAGGATAGAAGCATCAAGATTATTATGCCTGAAGTCGGCATGGGAAAAAGACAGCGGCGCCGATTATACCACCAGTTCTTCCATGGCAAAAGTTTTCTCGTCGGAAACGGCTATGTGGACCACCACCGAAGCGGTGCAGATCCACGGCGGCTATGGTTATGTAAAAGAATATCATGTAGAGCGCCTGATGCGCGATGCCAAGATCACCCAGATCTATGAGGGCACCAGCGAAGTGCAGCGTATGGTGATCAGCAGGTCGGCCCTTGGATAAGTTGTTTTATTTACCTCTTTCTGTTTACCGGTAAGCGCTTAATTTTATCTCCTAATGGTAAATAAAGAAAACTATCATCAGCTTATTAATGAGCTGGATGGTAAAGCAACACTGGTTGCCGTGTCAAAGTTCAAGACGGCGGAGGATATTATGGAACTCTACCAGTTAGGACAGCGCGATTTTGGGGAGAATTATGTTCAGGAACTGATGGAAAAGCAACTGCTTTTACCAAAGGATATCCGATGGCATTTTATAGGGCATCTTCAATCCAATAAAATAAAATTCATCGCTCCTTTTATTCAACTGGTAGAAAGTATAGATAGTTTGAAGCTATTGGGTGAGTTACAGAAGCAGGCAAAAAAAGCAAACAGGGTGATCAGTTGCCTGCTACAGGTGCATATTGCCAGTGAGGAAACAAAGTTCGGCCTTGATGAAAATGAATTGCAGGAGCTGATAGCTGCTGTAGTAAATGGCGGCGAAGAAGAATGGCGACAGATATCAATAACAGGTTTGATGGGTATGGCTTCTTTTTCGGACGATGAGCGCCAGGTAAGGACTGAGTTCAGGAAGCTAAAAACGCTCTATGATACATACTCCGGCTCCAGTTCGGGCAGCATTCATTTTTCAACGCTTTCCATGGGTATGAGCGGCGATTATTCGCTGGCTGTAGAAGAGGGTAGCACTGAGGTGAGGGTAGGAAGCCTTTTGTTTGGAAAACGTTCCTGAAAATGGTGGAAAAAAAATGCAAAATGCGCATCCTTAGGTAGTTAACTTGTTTATAACTAAATACTGGCGAAGCCTGCTGTTAGAGCTAAATAAGTCGTTTATTTGCACCTGATTGTGTTGCATTAATAGTTAAAATTTATTTTATGGAGTTTCTGTTCCATTCGGTTTATCACGATGGTCACCATGCTAAGTATTTTAACGTTTACAAAGTGGAGACGAACAGGTTTTTAGCGGAGCCGCATCATTTTAACAGAATACATGAAGGAAATGAA
>JBDTVL010000443.1:0-3202 GCA_040007215.1 Flavitalea sp. | reverse complement strand
ACGCCTATCCATGCATTATTGGTATACTTCGAAAGATCATCCGGAAGTATTTTACCCGTAAAGACGATTTTATTTTCTAGTTTATAATGTTTAACCAGGTGTTCAGCCTGTTGTTTAAAATTACCTTCCCCGCAGATGAATAGCCTGGCGTTAACCTTTAGCATAGCCGGGATCAGGGTTTCAAAACATCTTCCTTCGTTTATTGATCCCTGGTAGAGAATATATTTTTCCGGCTTCTCTGGAATGACCAGCGGCTTAAGCAGTGGCATATTCCTGATCACGCCGTAATTCAACCCATACATTTTCTTAAATTCATCGGCGATAGGTTGATTAACGGTATAACCAAATTTGAAGGCTGGCGCGGCAAAACGTTCTATCCCCTTCCAGATTTTATAGATTCCGGGTCGGGTAACGATTTCTTTCATTTCACAGAAAAGCTCATGAGCATCGTAAATTCTCAATGTTTTTTTTAGTTTGGAAATAAAATAACAGGGGAGGATCGTATCGAGGTCAATGGCGCAGATCAGGTCTATCTTCCTGGTCAGTAAATATAGAAAAAGACGAATATTGAAGATTATATAAAAAGCCTTGCCCCTTGTAAAAAAACAATACAGTCTTTTTTGCCCGAAGGATTGTTCGGACAGGGGAGGAGAGTGTCGTAACTTTCTCCCCACCAGCGTAACGGCATATCCATTCCCTGCGAGGGAGTTACAGATACGGATCATACGCTGATCATAACAAAGATCGTTAGTAACGGTAAAGTATATTCTTTTTTGCCGTATCATATTCGCTGCCATTATTCTATAAATGGTGAGCCTGCATAAATTTGTTCGATCATCTCAATAGATTTGAGCGCATCGGCGGCTTCAACAACCTGATGTGCAGGATCATCCAGGGCCCTGATCACTTCATGGTATACGATATGGTGATTACTCATACTGCCTTCGTAAAAACCATACTGGTTGGAGGAAGCTCCGGCTGAGAGCAAAGGTTTCTCTTCCCCATCAACGGAAAAAAAATCAATCTCATTAAGGTATTGGCCACCAATCCTTACCGAACCTTTTTCTCCAAAAAGAGTAAAAGAGCCTTCCATATTTTTAAGATGGCTGTTAATGTGATAATTAAAAGCGCCTATGGACCCGTTTTGCATAATAATACTGGCAACACCGGCGTCTTCAAATTCAATCACTCCCTGGTGCAGAGCATTACTCCTGAAGCCCGATACGGTTTTAATTTCACCCAGGAACCAGTAAAGCAGATCCACAAAATGACTGAACTGCGTAAACAGGATTCCACCATCCATCGCTTTGGTTCCTTTCCAGCTATCCCGGTAATACGCTGGCGGTCGATTCCAGAAACAGTTAAGCTGAAAACTTAATATCCTTCCCAGGCTTCCCTTATCCAGCAGTCTTTTTACCGCTGCCACGGGAGGATTATATCGATTTTGTTTAACCACGAATAGCTTCCTGCCTGATGCCCGGGCAGCCTCGAGCATTCTTGCGCCTTCCTTAACAGAAATAGCCATCGGCTTTTCACATAATACATGATGGCCTGTTTCCAGCGCCTCAATAGCATGGGCAGGATGCATGCCATTAGGGGTGCAAATACTAACGATATCAATAACTTCATTTTTAAGTAACTGCCTGAAGTTGCTATAAGGAACTGCCTGGTTTTGAAGGGCAAATGCAGAAACTTTTGCTTCAATATTATCACATACAGCCGCTAAATGTCCATTTAGCAGTATATTTTCAGCATGCCGGCTGGCAATCCTCCCGCAACCAATAAGTGCAAAACGATATGACATTCAGCAATATTAAGGGCAAAGAATAGAAAAAAATCATCTCTCTATAAGTTTACATGTCAAATTATTACCTACCTTTGCCGACTTGTTCAAGGGAACGTTTGAATGGATGCTTAAAAAAAATTTAGATGTCGTATTTAACAAAAGAAAAAGTTTCAACGGTTTTTACAGAATTCGGCGGCAAGGCCACCAATACCGGTTCAATTGAAGGACAGATCGCTTTATTAACGGAGCGTATTACCAGTATTTCAGAACACCTTCAGAAAAATAAGAAAGATTTCGCTACTCACCGCGGACTCATGAAATTAGTTGGTCAGCGTAAGAGTTTACTTACTTACCTGAGCAAACACAATCTTCAGGGTTATCGCACGCTGATCGAAAAACTCGGACTAAGAAAGTAATTTTCTTTATGTATAACATAATGACTATTCCCAACTGTAATGACGGTTGGGAATAGTTGTTTTGATTCCCTTTGTTTATCTACAAACTTACAGACGTATGCTTTCTCAACCAATAAGTACAACTTTTGACATAGGCGGAGGCCGGATGGTGACCATAGAAACCGGCAAACTGGCCCGCCAGGCCGACGGCGCCGTTACCGTTCGACAGGGTAACTGTATTATACTCGCTACCGTAGTGGCCAATAAAGACCCGCGTGATGGTCAGGATTTCTTCCCGCTATCCGTTGATTACCAGGAAAAATTTTCTTCCGCAGGACGTATCCCCGGATCTTTCTTTAAAAGAGAAGCCAGGCTGAATGATTACGAAATACTGACCAGCCGCCTGATCGATCGTGCACTGCGCCCACTTTTCCCTGAAGATTATCTCTGCGATGTGCAGGTACTCATATCGCTTGTTTCGAGCGATATAGAAGTAATGCCCGATTCACTGGCCTGTCTCGCCGCATCTGCAGCGCTGGCCGTTTCAGATATTCCCATTAAAGAAATTATCAGCGAAGTAAGAATTGCCAGGGTAAACGGCCAGTTGATCGTTAACCCCAGCCGCACTGAACTGGAAAAATCAGACATGGAATTCATCATCGCCGCTACCGAAAAAAACCTGATGATGGTGGAAGGCGAAGCAGGCGAATGCAGCGAAGAAGACCTTGTTAAAGCGCTGGAACTGGCTCATGAAGCTGTACGCGTACAGATAAAGGCTCAGGAAGATCTTCGCAGTAAAAAAGGTATCGTGGCTAAAAGAGATTACAAAAAGCCAGAACAGAATGAAGAACTGAACCAGAAAGTCATTGCTTTTGCAAAAGATAAAGTTTACAAAATTGCCAGGGCAGGATCAGATAAGCATACGCGCAGCGATGCTTTTGATGCGCTTAAGGATGAACTAATAAAAGGTGTGCTTGGCGAAGAATTCACCGACCTTGATAAAAAACTGGTTAAAAAATAT
>JBDTVL010000442.1:0-3211 GCA_040007215.1 Flavitalea sp. | reverse complement strand
CACTTTTTCGGGTATAGATACCGGCGTTACACGGCAGATCGCTGATTGTTTCGCCACGGAATATATCAATACCATTGTTAATCATGATGTGGTGGGTGTTCAGTTTGCGGCCATCCTCAAAAATATTTACGCATTAAGCGCAGGTATAGCGCATGGGCTGGAATATGGCGATAATTTTCTTAGCGTACTCATCGCCAATTGCGCAGATGAGATGGCCGGGTTCCTGAAAAAAACCGGTATCCCGAATATGGAAGTAGGCATACATCAGCCGGAAGATCCGCTGACACATAAAAAAAGCCCAAACTATGCCGCCTCTGTTTATTTAGGCGATTTGCTGGTAACCTGTTATTCGCTGTTTAGCAGGAATCGCACTTTCGGTAATATGATCGGAAAAGGATATTCGGTCAGCGCCGCAAAGCTTGAGATGAATATGGTGGCGGAAGGTTACAATGCCAGCAAGTCCATATTTCTGATCAATAAGACCGTTAATGCCCAGATGCCTATTGCCGCATCAGTCTACAGGATATTATGGGAGCAACTCACACCCCGCGAAGGATTTAAAGCTATCGAGGAAGCGCTGGTATGATCAGCCGGCGAATAAATCAGCGGCAATACCATCGGCAAAAAGTTTCCCCTCCCTGGTCAGTATGAGTTTATCGTTCTGGAGGGAAAGCCATTCTTTCTGAATAAAGGGAGCGGCATTTTTTACCAGCTCTGCGCTGAAGTTTTCTCCAAAGGTTAAACCGGCATGCCTGATATCTGTTCCTTCCATAGTGCGAAGCGAGGTCATGATGTATTCATTAAACCGCTGATCGGTGGAAAGCATTTCTATTTCAAAAGGGATTTCATTACCGTCAAGCGATTGAATATACTGCGCATTATTAGCTACGTTCCACTGCCGAGAGATTCCATTGAAAGAATGCGCTGAAGGGCCGAAGCCTGAATAAGATATGCCTTTCCAGTAAGCGCTATTATGCGCGCTTTTTTTTCCGGGAAGGGCAAGATTAGAGATCTCGTAATGATCGTAGCCCCTGGCCTGGAGCAGATCGGTCATGATCAGGAACTGTCGGGCCTGGTCTTCATTGCTTACGGCCTCGACCTTCTTTTTCCTGGTCATCGAATCCAGCGCGGTGCCTGGCTCTACGGTCAGCGCATAACAGGAAAGATGCGGAATGTTCATGGAAACAGCAAGGTTCAGGTTTTCTATCCAGTGTTTATCCGGAAGCGTGGGCGTTCCATAGATAAGGTCTATGCTCAGGTTGGTAATGCCTTCTTCCTGAACCATCATGATGCAGTCGGTTGCCTGCGATGCCGTGTGCGCCCTGTTCATCCATTTCAGGTCTTCTTCAAAAAATGATTGTATGCCGATACTTAACCTGTTGATGCCCTGCCTGCGCCAGGCCGCCGCTTTACCAGGTGAAATATCATCGGGATTGGCCTCAAGTGTTATTTCTGCGTCGGGGCTGATAATATATTCTTCCTTCAACAGGTTCATGATTGCGTATATCTCTTCCTCCTGCAACAATGATGGCGTACCGCCGCCAAAATAGATGGTCTGAATAGGCTCCTGAACCAGATAATCTTTCCTGGTAAGCATTTCTTTCAATAAAGCCTGTAAAAAATCGTTCTTTAGCTTCAGTAAAGTAGAAAAGTGGAAATTACAGTAATGACAGGCTTGTTTGCAAAAAGGTATATGAATGTAGATTCCTGCCAAGTAATTAGTTTTACCATTTTTTTTCGAATAGTATAATGGCAAAGGTAAAAGTAAATAGGAAGATATGTGCGCCGATGATTACCCTGTTACTCATCGCCTCCGCTGCCGGCGCCCAGTATCGGTTAGCCATAAGCGGAGTAGATAAAACTGATTCTTTCTTTACGGATACGCTTAAACTCCAGAAGAACTTTCCCAACAGGTTCACCTGCATGAACTATTTGAATAAAGTGCACACTGTTATCCAGAATAAGGGTTATGCGGGCGCATCGGTAGACAGTGTGAATTATGATACCGCTTCCGCCTGGGCCCTGGTATATGTGGGCGATCGGTCGCCGTATGTGGCCATCAATGCCGATTCAATAGATCCGGTAATACTCGACCGTGTAGGATGGAACCGAAAAGGAGGCCGGCCTGGCATTACGCAGATTGGCATTACGCAGGAAAAAATTCTCGACTACATGGAAAATAATGGCTACCCGTTTGCCAGCGTGCGTATGGATAGCCTGCGCTTTGCAGCCGACAGCCTTTATGCTCTGTTAAAGATCGATGAAGGACCTGCTTATAAGATAGACAGCATCCGTAACTATGGCACGGCCAGCATATCTTCCAGTTTCCTGCAACTGTATTTAGGTATCCGTAATGGCAGCAGTTATAGAAAGGAAAAGCTGAAAGACATCAGTAAAAAGATCAGCGAATTGCCATTTCTCCGGGAAAAACAGCCCTGGAATCTTTCCTTACTCGGAACGGGTTCTATTCTGAATGTATATCTCGACGCCAAAAAAAGCAGCGAAGTAAATGTGCTGCTGGGACTTCTACCCTCTAACAGCCAGCTCACCAGCAACAAACTATTGGTAACAGGCGAAGCGACGATCAATCTTAAAAATGCGTTGGGATCGGGAGAGACGATAGGCCTGAACTGGCAACAGATACAGGTTAAATCGCCCAGGCTGAATCTTTTGTTCCAGCAACCTTACCTGTTCAATTCTCCATTTGGTTTCAATTTTAATTTCGATCTTTTCAAAAAAGATTCTTCCTATATTAATATCAGTATGCTGGTGGGAGCATCCTATTCAGTATCCTCGCAGCAAACGGGCAGCGTATTTATTCAGAAACTGAATACTAACCTGCTGACCGTAGACACTTTCCAGGTGAAGGGTTCTCATCGCCTCCCGGCGGAAGCCGATATCAGTTCTATCAATTTAGGTATTAACTACGATTGGTTCAACACCGATTACCGCTACAACCCGCGTAAGGGAAATGAATTGTCGTTCAGCATAACGGCTGGAACAAAAACGATAAAGAAAAACAACGTCATCGTCAAACTCTCGGATAATAACGACCCTTCCTATAATTACAATTCCTTGTATGATACCTTCCACCTGAAATCTTACCAGTTCCGGTTAAAACTCAGGGCCTCGCATTATGTTCCGCTTACCCGCGCTTCTACTTTAAAATTAGCTTTTAATGGCGGATGGTTCCAGAGCCCTGATATTTTCC
>JBDTVL010000441.1:0-3214 GCA_040007215.1 Flavitalea sp. | reverse complement strand
TCATAAGGCAAGAGAAATTTATTGACCCTGTCAAATTAACTAAAAATGGACAAAGTAAAAAGCGGGTAGCGCCTTAGTTTGATTTTAAGCGGGTTTGCAGGAAATATGTTAGGAGCTATTTCATCGGGTTACTCCCAGACCAGGTCATTTTATTTAGCAGACTGGTAATGCTGTCCTTCGGGCAGTTTAAATACGCGGTTCTTCTGAAAATTATTAAACTTTTCATATTCTTCAGGATGGGTGGCTATCCATTGCTGGAATGCCGACAGATCGCTGGCTGCCCCGAATATCCATTGATTATAAGCGTCGAACATACCGGCCCTGGCCAGTTGCCGGTGATAATCAAATAAACGAAACGGGAAACGCCCGTTTTCCTTATCATACCAGGCTAAAATGAATTTTGTTCGCAATGCCGAAAGCGCGTCGGCATTCACGCCGGCCGATACAGATTCCGACTGCTGTTTTACCTGGGCAAGAAAGGCTTTTACAAACTCGTTCTTGTTATCCTGGTTCTTAGAAATATCCGCTTCTGCGAATAATTTTTTGTAGCCGTCCAGCAACATATTCTTGATCTCCGGGGTGCGCTTGCTATAACTTTCGAGGTTAATGAAGATCTCTCCGTATATCAATCCCCATACTTTATCGGCCGACAGGTAGTAATATTTTGAAATATTATAATAGTTGCCAGAATAGTTGGCATCGGCCTCGATACCTTTCTCCCATAACTTTACCGCTTCTGAAAAATCATTCCTGCTCCAGAGCATCTCGCCGTATTCATTATATAATACGCCGCTTTCGGGGAATTTCTTTAAAGCCAGCCGGTACATTTTTTCGGCTTCTTTGCGGTCTTCAACAGCTTTATATACCATACCCAGGATCTGGTAGCTCTGCACATCTGCATCCTTTCTTTCGGCAAATGGTTTAGCAGCTTCCAGCGCCTTTACATAATCTCTTTGCAGGTAAAAAGTAAAAGCAAGATCTTTTTTAAGTTCCAGGTTGTTATTGTCTTTTGCCAGGGCGCGGTTAAGCGTCACGATGGCATTGCTATAATCTCCCTGGCGAACAAAAGCTTTGGCGGTTTCGCGGGGGTTAATATCCTGCGCGCTGCCGGCAATGCCGATCAGTAACATACAGGAAACAATAAAAAAACAGAACAGGTATTTCATAGCCACATCATTAAACTAATCAATTAAATGCGTCAGCAGCCCATCCCGCAGTTTAGGTTCGAACCAGGTGCTTTTAGGAGGCATTACATTGCCGCTGTCGGCAATATCAAATAATTGCTGGATGCTTACGGGGTACAGGCTGAAGGCCGCCGCCATTTCTCCGCTGTTGACCCTTTTCTCCAGCTCTGCCAATCCTCGGATACCGCCAATAAAATCGATGCGTTTATCTGTTCGCTGATCGGCAATGCCCAATAATTTGTCGAGTACATTATTGGAAAGAATGGTTACATCCAGCACGCCAATAGGATCTTCCGTATAGGTTCCGTGTTTGGATGCAAGCTTATACCATTTATGATTAAGGTATAATCCGAACTCATGCAGTTTAGTGGGAAGAAAGGCTTTTGCCGCTTCTTCCAGTTCAAAATCCTCGCCGATACGATCCAGGAAATCCTGTGCGCTAAGGCCGTTAAGGTCTTTCACCACCCGGTTGTAATCCATGATGTGAAGCTCATTGGCAGGGAATAGCGTTGTGAGGAAATAATCTTTATTGTTTATTCCCATTTGTGCTACTCCGTTAGAAGACCTGTTCTTTTCCGTATAAGCGTGATTATGCACGGAGGTTGAAGGAGCCGCTTCCAGTTGCCTCCTGACTTTAGCCGCCGATGCCGCGCGGTGATGACCATCGGCAATATAAGTGAACGGAACTTTTTCACTGAACAGTTTGGTGAGGCTGGCGCTGACTTCGCTGGAATTGATCACCCATATTGCATGACTGATGCCATCGTCGGCAATAAAATCATAAACGGGATCGTGCGATGCTTTCCACTTGCTGATCAGCGCATCTATTTCTTCTACATTCCTGTAGGCCAGGAAAACGTTACCCGTCTGAGCGCGCGTAGCGCTGATATGATTGATACGATCCTGCTCTTTCTCGGGGCGGGTGAATTCGTGCTTTTTGATAATGTCTTTTTCATAATCATCCACCGAACTTGCGCATACCAGTCCTGTCTGGCTCCTGCCATTCATGATCAGCTGGTAGATATAAAAACACGATTTATCTTCCCTGAACAGCACGCCACGTTGGATAAAGGCATCCAGGTTTTCTTTTGCTCTTTCATATACATAAGGGGAATGGATATCTGTTCTCTCGGGCAGGTCAATCTCCGATTTGGTGATATGAAGGAAAGAATGAGGATTGCCGCGGGCTTCAATTTTGGCTTCCGCGCTGTTTAATACATCGTAAGGTCGCGAAGCTACCCTTGGTGCAAACTGCGGTTCAGGACGTAAGGCTTTAAATGGAATAACGCTGGACATTTAAATATTTTGTAGTGATCAGATTATTTTAGCTGGCGCTTGTTCTCCCCGGATATTATCCTTTTTTCTGCGCGAAATTTTTCATAAGATCTGTTATGGCCTCAACGCTTTCCAGCGGCAAAGCATTATAGAGCGATATACGGAATCCACCGGAATTTCTATGTCCTTTAACGCCGACCATTCCTTCGTTTTTGCAAACGTCCAGGAATTCTTTTTCAATTTCCGGGTTATCGGCTACAAAGCAAACATTCATCCTGCTCCGGTCTTCTTTAGCTACCGTTCCCCTGAATAAAGGAATGGAGTCAATAGTATTATATAGTAATGAAGCTTTGCGCTCATTGATCTTTGCAATAGCTGCAACGCCTCCTTTATTTTTGAGCCAGCGCAGGGTTAGCATACATATATAGATAGCAAATACCGGTGGCGTATTAAGCAACGAACCATTGGCGATATGATTACGGTAATCCAACATAGTGGGTAGCGCTCTGTCTACCTTACCTAGAATATTTTTATTGATGATCACCAGGTTCACGCCTGCTGCGCCGGCATTCTTCTGGGCGCCCGCATAGATCAGGTCAAATTTGTTAAAATCCATCTCCCTGCTCATGATATCGCTGCTCATATCCGCTACCAGCGGAACGCCTGCATTGTAAAATGGCGTAAGATCCTGCCATTGGGCGCCATAAATAGTATTGTTGGTGGTAAGATGCAGATATTTTGATGTTTTGGGAACG
>JBDTVL010000440.1:0-3218 GCA_040007215.1 Flavitalea sp. | reverse complement strand
AACTGCACAGGAAAAAACGGATTACCGCGACACTTCGGTTGTGCTCGAACAGGTAATAATCAAGGCTTACGAAAACAACAGGAAACTGGTCGATGTACCGGCATCGGTTTCGGTAATTACAAAAGCGCAATTTGAAAGATTCAGCAATACCAGCCTGGTTCCGGCATTGAATACCACAGCAGGCGTAAGAATGGAAGAAAGGTCACCGGGCAGTTATCGGTTAAACATCCGCGGTAGTTCGCTTCGTTCACCCTTTGGCGTTCGAAATGTAAAGATATATTACGATGGTATTCCGCTAACAGATCCCAGCGGCAATACTTACCTGAACCAGCTGGGCTATTATAATATAGAATCGATGGAGATCATCAAAGGTCCAGGAAGCAGTATTTACGGCGCAGGAACAGGAGGGGCTATATTGATCACTACAGAGCCCGAGAAGTTTCAACGCGGCGTTGCCGCCGATCTCACCTTTGGCAGCTATCATACCAAAACCTTTCACGGGGGAATAACAGGAGGCACAGAAAATTTTCATCATACCATTAACTACCAGCGACAGGAAAGCGATGGCTACAGGGATCATACCAAGCTCGACAGGAAAGTACTGACCTGGGATGCTAAGGCCAAAGTAGGCGAGAAAGGCACGCTGAGGGTGCATTTTATGCAGGGCGATCTTTTTTATGAAACCCCCGGCGCCCTCACAGCGGCAGAATATTCCGCCAATCCTAAAGACGCAAGGCCGCGCGTAGGGCAGACGCCAGGCGCGGTGGAAGCGCAGGCTGCTATCCGCCAGAAAATGTTCCTTGCCGGTTTTACCTATCAACTCATCTGGAATAAGCACTGGCAGAATACCACTTCGTTATATGGCGCTTATGCCAGGGTACTCAATCCCACCACCAGGAATTACGAAAGAAGAATAGAACCTAATTTCGGAACGCGTAACATCATTCAATATTCCACCAATATTAAAAACTCGGTATTCACGCTGCAGGGCGGAACGGAAATCCAGCAGGGATATGCCTCTTCAAGAGTATACAGCAACAAGCAGGGCGCTCCTGATACGCTGCAAACAGATGATGAGCTGAATAATAAGCAGCTGATCGTGTTCACGCAGGCATCGCTGGAACTGCCGAAAGGCTGGTTCATCACCGGCGGCGCAAGTTTCAACCAGCTTAGAGCATATATACAAAGATTCGCAGCGCCAGCTTCCGCCCAGGAAAGAAAATTCAATAACCAGATAGCGCCAAGGCTGGCGATCCTTAAAAGAGTGACGCCGCTGATATCGGTATATGCCAGCGCCGCCAAGGGTTTCTCTCCTCCTACCAATGCAGAGATCCTTCCTTCAACAGGAATTATATCCAATAACCTCAATCCCGAGCAGGGATTTAATTATGAAGCCGGGACCAGGGGAAGTTTCCTGAAAGGAAGGTTGTATTTTGATATCAACACGTTTTATTTCCGTTTACAGAATACCATCGCGCAGCGCAGGGATATTTCCGGCGGCGATTTCTTTGTCAATGCCGGCAGCGCCAGGCAGAATGGCCTGGAGACTTTTGCCTCTTACCGGATAGTAGAAAACACGCACCCGTTATTCAGCAGCGTAAAGATCTGGGTAAGTCATACCTGGAATAATTTCCGATATAAGAATTATGAAAAGGTGACGGATGATACGCTGGTGTATTCCGGCAACAAGTTGCCCAGCACGCCTCCTCACTACGTTACAGCGGGACTTGATTTTATTACCAAGCCAGGTTTCTATGCCAATGTTACCTATACTTACAGCGATCCTGTGCCGCTGAATGATGCCAATACCGATTATTCCTCTTCGTATAACCTGGCTGGCGCGAGGATCGGTTTCCGTAAGTCGTGGATGCATAAATATGACCTCGATCTTTTTGGCGTTGTCGATAATATTTTTGATGTTAAATACAGCCTGGGCAATGATATCAATGCATTAGGCAGGAGATATTATAATGCAGCGGCAGGAATTAATTTTGGGGTTGGCGTGGCGTTGAGGTTTGCGTATTGATGGAGATTGCGGGTGGAGCGGAGCCTGCTGACACCTTTTACCGCCATGAATAGCGGTTCCTTCCGGCGACATGATTTTTGATGAAGTTCCTCCATATTTTAGCTTAATTTCGCCGCTCTTTCCGTAGCAGGAAATACAGGGAATTCATTTCCCGGAATGTATAAAAGGTCTTGTAGTACAATGGATAGTATAAGGGTCTCCGAAGCCCTGGATTCAGGTTCGATTCCTGACAGGACCACACAAAGAGAGAATCAACAAGTCTTAAAAACACCTTCACCCTTGCCAAAGTCAATACAGGCAAGGGTTTTTTTATTAGGTGATTATCAATTAAATAGAATAAGGATTTTTATTTTTCGCAACCTTGTTTATAAAAAAAATATTTGCGATTCGTAAACAGATTTAAAATGTAAACAAACTGTAACGAAACAAATAAGCTGAAGTTATCTTTATAACGGCTCACAGGTGAAGCATAGAACTAAATTGTTCACATAATTTCCTCCTAAAAAAAGCTATACAAGATATCTATAGTAAATATTTATTAATGTAGTAGGTTCCCTGATCGAAAAGCGTCTGATAAAAATACCCGTCATCGATCAGCATTATCCCATTCAGCGCCTATAAAACAAGAGTTAAGTATGAAATTCTTTTGCCCCAATTTATTTGAAAAAGTAATTATTCGCCTGATCCTGCTCTGGATTCCGGCAGGCTTTTTAACACAGTGCCACGGTCCGGCCGGATTACCTCCAGCCGATAAGGATAATGGCGGATTGATTTTGCCCGGAGGCTTTGAGGCAGTAGTAGTGGTCGACAGCATCGGCAGGGCCAGGCACCTGGCAGTTAAAGACAATGGCGATATTTATGTAAAGCTCACCAGGAATGACAGGATGAAAGGTAAAGGCGGAACAGTGGGTCTCCGCGACCTGAACAACGACGGCAAAGCCGATTCCATTGTATATTTCGGCGATTACACCGACGTGGGCGGCTCAGCGGTGGGCATGTCTATTCATAATGGATACCTATACACGAGTTCGGTCACTACCGTCATGAGAAATAAGCTGGATGACGACCTGGTACCGGAAAGCAAAACAGAGATCCTGTTCACAGACAGCAGCGACAACGTTACTAAAAACTGGCATACGACCAAACCTGTGGCTTTTGACCACGAAGGACATATGTATGTGCCTTTCGGATC
>JBDTVL010000439.1:0-3223 GCA_040007215.1 Flavitalea sp. | reverse complement strand
TACTTTGGCGCTGAAATGGGAGGCTAAATTATCCTCAATTTTTTTGTATGCCGCCGGGGCCTGTTGTTTTACCGATTCTTTAACACCGCCGCTCTTATATAATTTACGCACCAGTTCTTCGGTTTGCCTTACCGACAATCCCAGCCTGGCGATCTCATGAAAAATGTAGAGCTGTTTATCAACGGTATCTACATTGACCAGCGCGCGGGCATGTCCCATTGTGATCACGCCTTTTCTTACCGCTACCTGTATATCGGGGGGCAGTTTCAGCAGCCGGATATAATTGGCCACGGTGCTTCTTTCCTTACCCATTCTTTCCGCTACTTCTTCCTGGGTATGATTCAATTCTTCCATCATCCTTTTATAGCTGAGCGCAATTTCCATAGCGTTGAGGTCTTCGCGCTGCAGATTTTCCAGCAGGGCAAGTTCCAGCAACTGCTGGTCGTCGGCTTTACGGATATAAGCGGGCAGATCTTTCAGGCCGGCCAGTTTGGAAGCTCTCCAGCGACGTTCACCGGAAATAAGTCTGAACTTTCCATTAGGCAGAGCCGATACAGTAACGGGTTGAACAAGATCGTGCAGTTTTATAGAATGCGCCAGTTCCTGCAGGGCCTGTTCGTCAAAATCTTTTCTTGGCTGCCTGGGGTTGGGCTCTATATCAGTTATGGCTATACGCTGAATGCTGGTAGCAGCTTCAGCTACCGAAGTTTTCAGCGTTCCTGAACTGGTTTTCATATCGGTGTCAATACTCTGGAGTAATGAGCGTATTCCTTTTCCTAACGCGTCTTTATTTTGTTTGGGCGTGGTCATGTAGTTATGTTTTAAAGGAGGCAGGTTACTCGAGAATTCTTTCTTCCTGGCTGATCTTTGTCTTGTTATTTTTCTGAAGCACTTCCTTCGCGAGGTTGAGGTAATTGATCGATCCCTTGCTTTGAGCGTCGTATAATATCACGGGTTTGCCTACGCTGGGCGCTTCACTGATGCGGGTATTACGATGAATGATAGTATTAAATACCATCTCGTCAAAATGTTTGCGTACTTCGCTCACCACCTGGTTGCATAACCGAAGACGACCATCGTACATGGTCATTAATATTCCTTCTATAGCCAGTTCCGGGTTCAGCCTGCTTTGAACGATCTTGATGGTATTAAGCAGTTTACCCAGTCCTTCCAGGGCGAAAAATTCAGTTTGTACGGGCACGATCACCGAATCGGCTGCTGTTAAGGCATTTACTGTGATCAGGCCCAGGGAAGGAGAGCAGTCGATAATGATGAATTCATATTCAGCACGAATTGGTTCAAGAATGCCTTTCAGCACGCTTTCGCGGTTAGGATAGTTGATCATTTCTATTTCTGCGCCCACCAGGTCTATATGAGAAGGAATAATATCCAGGTTGGGGATTTCTGATTTCAGGATCACATCTTTTGCGGGAACGCCATTGACCATACAGTCGTAAAGGCTTTGTTGAATATTCTGCAGGTCGAAACCCATGCCTGTGGTGCTGTTGGCCTGTGGATCTGCATCGAGGAGCAGGGTCCTGAATTCCAGGACAGCCAGACTTGCCGCCAGGTTAATGGCGGAAGTAGTTTTTCCCACGCCGCCTTTTTGATTTGCCACTCCAATTACTCTTGCCATATTTTTTCAGGATTCCGCATTCCCGCGGATCTTTAAGATTAATCAATATTCCGGGTGAAAATTCCCTTCGGATCAACTGCTGCCGATAATGCTGATGTGCCTTGCAATATAGGTTGATAAGTTGAAAGGTTGAATGGGTTTCCCTAATTTCAACTTTGAAGTTATCAACTCAGGCTTTGCAGGCTTCGGTTGCCGTTTATTTTCTGCCAGGTTGGCAAATTTACTATTTCGGTGTAAAATGGGGCAACCAAAAGAGCTCCCAAGCGTTATTTCATCTTTATGGACGATCATTATATCATTATCTCAGGCACAAACAGGAAGAACAGCAATACCTATAAGGTAGCGTTGCAGTATAAAAAAGAACTGGAAAAAAAGAATATTCATGCCTTACTGCTCTCGCTCGAAAAGCTGGATCTTTCGGGCCCTAATGCCGGATTTGAGCAGATGGAAGAAGAGTCGCTGATCCCATCCTCCAAATTCATTTTCATCTCCCCAGAATATAATGGCAGCATTCCGGGAGTGCTGAAAACCCTGATCGACATGTCTGATTATAAAAGGGCCTGGTGGGGTAAAAAAGCCCTGCTCACCGGCGTTTCTACCGGCAGATCCGGTAATGTAAGAGGTATGGAACACCTGACCAGCATACTCAATTACCTTAAAGTTGTGGTGCATCCGAATAAACTGCCTATTTCTTCGGTACATAACCTGATGGACGAACATTCAGTCATCATCGATGGCGAAACCCTTAAATCAATCAATACCCAACTGGATGAATTTATTAAATTTTAACTTTTCGATACAGGGAAATCGCTGATTTTCGCTCATCGTCTCAAACAATACTTCATGCGAAATCCTGGTTTTTTATGGATCATTATTGGTTTTATGCTGATCCTGGACATCTATGTTTTTCAGGCTATTAAAGTGGTGATCCCCGGCAGCTCCCAGCGAATCAGGAATACCGTTATGGCGCTGTACTGGATCTTTGCCATTATCACGCTTCTAGTATTGATTGCATTTCCTTACGTGAATTTCGATACATGGCCCAAAGCAGTGCGCACCTATCTTTTCTCCCTTCTCGTAGCGCTCTTCTTTTCGAAACTGATCGCTTCGATGTTTTTTGCAGTAGACGATATCCGTCGGGGCATCACCTGGATGCTAGGCAAACTGTTCAGCAATCCTTCGGTAGAGATCAGCCAGGCTTCTTCCGGCATCACCCGTTCCGTATTCCTGAGCTGGCTAGGACTGGCTATGGGCGGCGGCTTATTCGGTACGCTGATCTATGGGTTCAGCAATAAATATAATTACCATATTAAACGAATGAAACTGGCTTTCGACAACCTGCCCGCTGCATTCAAAGGCATGAAGATTGTGCATATTTCGGATATTCATTCAGGTAGTTTCATGGATAAAAAAGCCGTTCAGAAAGGCATCGATAAAATATTAAAGGAAAAGCCCGACCTCATCTTATTCACCGGCGACCTGGTAAATGACCGCGCCACAGAGATGAAAGAATATATGGATGTTTTTGGCCGGCTGAAAGCGCCTATGGGCGTGTTTTCAACGTTAGGTAATCATGATTATGGTGAT
>JBDTVL010000438.1:0-3229 GCA_040007215.1 Flavitalea sp. | reverse complement strand
TAAAATAGCTTTTTGACGCGCTGAATCAATTGAACAACTTGTGCATGCAAGCCGGATTATGATCAGGGCATAAGCATTTTTTTACTTTCTATTCTTTCGCCATCTACATATAATGTATAGGTGTATGTGCCAGCTGCAAGTGCTCCTCTGTTTACGGATAATTGGCCTTCGCCCGGACCGTTTAACGTAAGGGTTCTGATAAGTTGACCTTTCATATTAGTAAGTGTAATACTGGCGTTATGGCTACTGGAAGGAAGTGAGTAACGTATGATGGTACTTGTTTTTACCGGATTAGGCGTATTCTGCTCCATGTAGGCCCCATCCAGCTTAGATGATCCTACTCTCAAAGAGAGTATTTTGATTTTCTCTTTAAGGTCTTCAATGGTCGCCTGCTGCTCCTGTATAGCTTTGATCATAATAGGGATCAGTTCAACATAGTTGACGGCTTTAATCGTTATCGTTTCTTTTTTTACCGATACATATGGAGGCGGCAGTTTTATATCTGTTGGAGGAAGCTCCCCATTGATTCCGGGGGCTTCCGGAACCGCTTCTACAGCAGGCTCCGGCTGGTCGTCGCCAACTTCATGTACAGATGAGCCTACAAGTCCGGGTAATATTTCTTCAACATCCTGCGCCATTAGTCCGTAGTGTTTGCCAGTGGGAAGATGCAGAGAAGCATACTTTCCATCATTTTTGAATTCATAAAATGCCGGTTTTAATTCACTGATAATGTCCATAGCATGATCAAAATTCTCAATATTCTTTTTTAAGGTTTTGTCGCTCGTTAAATAGGCGCCGTAGGCATACACGTTTCCTTCGAATATCCCTGCATAAGAGCCTGATCCAGTTTTTCCTGTTTTGGCCCACATTCCATAGCCATTAGTTGAGAAAAAATAACCGCCATGATAATTTGTGCTGGTTCCGGAAACCCCAACCTGATTTGAGCTGACACCAGACACGCCAACCTGAGATGAACTACGTCCGTAAATGGCAGGGGCCCGTTCAGCCGTTCCATAAATGGCGTAAGAATTGGAGCTATATGCATACACACCATAACCATTGCTGGAATTTCCATATAAACCGTATGAAGTTCCAGTTCCATAAACCCCTACATAGCTTGAAGAGCCAACAACGCCATAAGACCCTCCGACACTGTTAACGCCTGTGCTGCCAGCGCTAGTTACAGTGATCCCAGCTCCATTAACAGAAAGGGCGTCAGTGATCAGCGCATTTCCTTTTACCTGCAGTTTATAACCAGATGGATTAATGCCTAATCCCAGATTTCCAGTAATAAGCGTGCCGCCTACCACATGTAATTTCTGCAGAGGAGCGTTAATGCCAATCCCTAAATTACCTGCAGACGTAAGTGTCATCCTGTCCGCATTACTCGTAATAAAACGGAGGCTTACGGCATTGGTGGTACCCAGCCTGGATGCTGAGCTGCCATTGCTGTTCCCACCCAGGCTCCAGTAGGGAGCTGCATTCTGGGCCGTAACGCCCAGGCCGCTCATAGATAGAACAGCGATTACCAGCATCATTTGAAGAATAAATTTCTTTTTCATACGTATATTTTATAAAAGTGATTAAAGGAGATAAAAAATAACTCCGACCCAGTGATGAAAATATTGAATTAACATTTAGAGGGAAGCTGAAATGTAGGAATAGCGGCTATAGCTGAGCCAATTGAGGTATCCCGCTGCGCAGACATTTATGAATGGTAATAAAATTAAGGGTAAGTCATTTTATCTCAACAAAACCTTAAATCCATTTATCCATGCAGCGAAATCAAATTCTTCTGAGTGTAAGGCGACTACCTGTTTTTTACTATAGACTTAAGCTTTAAGGTTACTGTATCACACGGCAATGCTTATTGGATATTTATTTCTCCAACCTGGTACCAGCCTTCTGTAGTTCTGCCCTTCATGGCGAGGTTTATCTTTGGTTCATGCGATTGAGGATCCACCATTCCGATCTGTAACTGATATATACCTCCAGGCATATCCCTGGGAATAAATATTGAATTATCGTACAGGTTGTCGCCGGGAAACCATGAATTAAGGTCGGCATCGGTAATAAATACCTTCGATGTATTTTTATTAACCAGCCTGATAGCCAGCAGAAATTTTTTGTACATCGGCGCTACGCCTTTATTATCCCACCATGATTTGAAACTTAGCTTGTCGCCGGGAGCTGCATATTCAGGGTAGGAAAAACTACGCATCACAAATCGGTAACCCATTTTCTTCAGCCATCCGTCTATAAGTGGTTTCCATTCATCCGGCACGCCCGAAGATTTAGCGTTGAAAGAAGATATATGCCATTTTAAAGTTTCATTAATAATATACTTCACCTGATCGGTGTTATATCCCTGGCAAAAGGTGCAACTGCCTCTTTGTCCCTTCCAGCTTTTAAGCGTACCGCAAATTTCAAGACTGATTGGCGCAGATTTCCAGGCATCTTTCATACCATTGTTAATAATGCCCTGCGGATACAGATCATACATGTGGGTGAATTCAGGATTCACCTGGTCCTTAGCCCAGAAGCCAAGATCTCCGATACAGTCAACTCTCCAGCCAACCTTTGCCTGTGAAATGCCGAATTTATTTGTCTTCTCATCGGTCAGTAACATGATAAGCGGCGTCTTTTTAAAATTATCCGTATAGGCGCTTACCAGCGCTTCCCTTGTTTTTTGCGTTAGCAAATTAGCGCCGCTTCCTTCTCCCCAGAATCCGACAATGGACAGATCAACAGATTCAAGATCGGGATCTGCATCATAGCGTTTACCCAAAGCCGTAATGAACTGTCCAAAATGTTGGGCATACAGCGGATTCTCCGGATCCACGATCCAATAATCGGCGCTCCACTTCCTGTTTTGGCCCACCATTTTCCTGTACCAGTCAGGAACATCTTCTGCTGAATCCTGCCCGTATGGCGCTATGCGAAGCATCAGGGTTTGGCTTCTTTCATGAGCCGTTTTTATAGCGTCATCAATCAGCTTCCAGTTATATTTTCCCATTTCAGGCTCTAAAAATCGCCAGTAAATGCGGAAATAAGCGATCGAAGCCAGGGGATAATCTTTTGTCTTAAGATTGCCGTCAAATTTTTGATACTCTATGGGTTTTCCTTCTGTCCAGCCTACGCCTTTGTCCTCATTTACTTTATCTCCGTTGAATCTTTGAAAGGTCATAAATCCCATTCCCGGATTGGTTAATACCTCATCGGTTTCATT
>JBDTVL010000437.1:0-3236 GCA_040007215.1 Flavitalea sp. | reverse complement strand
AATAAGTGACCATTATCCAGGATAACTGCAGTGAACGGCTCTATCCTGTTGAGGTTGATAGCGAGAAAACTATTAAATGGCGTAATATGATCAATAAGGTCTATCAGGATAAGTCCACGGCTTTTTCGATACGGGGGTTCGGATGTATGACCAACCAGCGCGCCGTTTAAAAAAACAATGGCATTGCCATTTTCATGAATGGCGATCCATGTTCCGCCCGCATCTCCATCCTTTGGAAAAATAAGATTGCCCGAACACAAATTATACATTTCCGGAGGCAAAGCCGGTAAACGCCGGTTTTGTTCGTCACGATTGGAAGTTAAAAAAATAGTATTCCCTACTGGAATATATGTTACTGTGCACATTGTTTGCGATGCTTGATAGTAGCTGCTGCTACGCCAAAATTTTCCGGTAACACAATCCCTGAAATTTCAATGATTCCCGATCGTATCATTGCCATGTGGTGAATAGTATGCTCAAGGTTAAACGCTATTTCCCTGTAATAATTAGTAGGAATAGAAATTGGTTGTGATAATTGATCATTTTGTTCATAGTGTACAACCAGCATCATATCCTTGTTTGGTTTGTCGATGTTAATGGCGATGTTTTTCACTAATTGCAGCCCGATGTTTCTGTTGGATTCAATAAGCTTATCTCTTTTTCGTATTTCATAATTGACCAGTCCTTCCTGGTAACTTATGTCGAGGGTCTGAAATAATTCAATAATATGCCTTACATGCTGGCCAATAGTATTATTCGACAATGATTTACAGGGTTCGGAATATTGCGATGGAGAAAGCCGTTCAATTGTACCGGCTAGTTGAGTACATAGATTATCTACCGCTTTCTGTAAGTGCATTCTAAGGTTTGTCTGCAAAATAATATAATTTTTGATAAATCAGCGATGAGCGCACGCTATTATAACAGTTTGAAGCCGTTAAAACAAGGGGTTGACAGGAAAATTTTCACAAAGCGCCTTTCCTGCTATGTTTTAAGTTAATGTTCCGTTTTCATTAAGTTAGATTTTAAGGTTCATGAATAAAGTGTTTTGGTTTTAACGCTCCCCAAAGATAATCTGTAAGGGCATATTCTGGCAAGGGTTGCCGGTATATTCATCGGGAAGTTAAATGACTTAAGCTTTTATTATGGATCTTACCGCTTACTGGTTTATGCTTACTTTTACAATAGCGATATTTTGACTAATAAAATTAAAAAGATACCGATGCCTCTACCAGTAATGGCCGATCTGAAATCGAAAGGAGAATCGCCGGAAATATTGTTTTGGGTTGGCTGTGCTGGCAGTTTTGATCAACGCGCCCAGAAGATTACCAAAGCCTTTATCGCCATACTTAACAAGGTTGGACTTTCTTATGCTATCCTGGGAAAAGAAGAGATGTGCACTGGCGACCCGGCGCGAAGAGCTGGTAATGAATTTATGTTCCAAATGATGGCTTACCAGAATATTCAGTTGCTAAATAATTATGGCGTTAAAAAAATGGTCACAACCTGCCCACATTGTTTTAATATTTTTAAAAACGAATATCCCGATCTGGGCGGCGAATATGAAATAATTCATCATACTACGCTGCTTCAGCAATTGATCGATGAAGGGAGAATTAAATTAAAAGAAGGCGGCGCTTTCAAAGGGAAGCGCATTACCTACCACGATAGCTGCTATCTGGGACGTGCAAATGATATCTATGAGGCGCCCCGGCAGGTGCTCGAAGCGCTGGATATTGAACTCGTGGAAATGAAACGTTGCAGGAGTAAAGGACTTTGCTGCGGCGCCGGTGGCGCCCAGATGTTCAAGGAAGAGGAAAAAGGAACCAAAAGAATTAATACGGAACGCACCGGCGAAGCAGTTTCCACCGGAGCCAGCATCATAGCCTCGGCCTGTCCTTTCTGTAATACCATGCTCAGCGATGGCGTTAAAACGGTCGAGCAGGAAGAAAATGTTAAGGTGATGGATATCGCCGAATTAGTGGCCATGTCCATGGAATGACATAACTATTAATAGTAATTTCACACTATGAACCTCAACTTCAGAGAACTTTTGCCCGATGATTTTGACCCTTCGTCCAGGGTATGGATATATCAGTCGAGCAGGATCTTCAGTATCAGCGAAGCTATACAGATAGAAGACCTGCTGAAAGAATTCGTGGAAAGGTGGAACTCGCATGGAACCCCGGTTAAAGGTTATGGCAATCTTTTCTTCGGGCAGTTTATTGTGTTATTTGCAGATGAATCATCTTCCGGAGTAAGCGGATGCAGCACAGACAGCTCTGTTCGCCTGATCAAAGACATTGAACAGCTTTACCAGGTAAACCTGTTCGACAGGCAGCTACTGGCATTTGTAGTGAAGGAAAAAATACAGTTAATTCCTATGCAGCAACTACAATACGCGATCAGTAATAATTTCATACAGGCAGATACCCCCTATTTTAATAATATGGTTCAGAACCTTGATCAATTAATCAAGAGCTGGATTATACCCGTAAAAGATAGCTGGCTGAATAATCGGTTTTCTTTCGCCTTATCTCATGCTTCTGATGCCTGAAGCTGAGCTCTTTTTATTGGTTTGCGGGCTGGTTTAGGCTCAGTAGTCATACTGTACCTGATGGCGATCCAGACATGATCAAGGGTCACCTCTGTAATTTTTTCATAACCCGCATCGCGGAGGCAATCCCAGCTACAGGTTTTGTACAGATCCGTTACGATCTTGGAACTGACCTTTGGATAAGCGATCCAAAAAGCCCCATTTTCACGTAAAGCGGGAAGAACCTCGGAGAGAATACCTTTAAGCTGATTCTCATTTACGGCAAACACCAGCGCAAAATCAATTCTTCTCGCCTTTAAGAGAGGAGTTACGTTCTTGGCAAAAGTAAGCTTCATAAATTGTTTCTCTATCGATGATGGAAGACCTTGAATAAGGATGTTCTTCTCATCATTGTACTGAAGTTTTTCCAACAGATTTTGCAGCATGCATGAAATTTTAATGAGCCTATGATTCGGGATGGGAGGACAAAATTAAAAAATTAAGGGCGGAGATTGAAATTTAATTCAAAAAAACGAATAAATGCTCATTTTACTTACTGGCATTTGCTCGTTTTTAAGATCAATTATTTTGCTTTTTGCATTGGTTTGTAATACTTTAGAGCCTCGGGCATGAGTTCTTTAAGCTTTTGAATCCTGGTATCTTCTGCAGGATGAGTGCTCAGGAATTCAGGTGGGCGATC
>JBDTVL010000436.1:0-3239 GCA_040007215.1 Flavitalea sp. | reverse complement strand
GTTCAAAAGTATAACCGAACTGTAGCGTGTCTTTCCATAAAGCTTTCAATTGAATTTCGGTAATTCCTGATAGGTCGATATTGTCGATGCTAAACCATCCTTCACGTTTTGGAACAATCAGCAGTGTAGCGCCATCGCGATCAACATCGGTATAATCTTCCATGTGATCGATGTTTTCGAAGTTTACCAGGCTGTTTCTCAGAATAATATCGCTGTGCCCGGAAAGGGGTTTAATTCCTGGTTTGCCTTTATCGGTATAGGAGGCTGAAATATACAGGTAACCGTCTTCTTTTACTGGTTGATTCAAACTGGCATTCAATGATCCTGAAGCCGGCAGCGACTTGGCGGATTTTCCTTCATCTTTAAGAGATACTACCCATCCTGCAATTTTGCGTGCATCTGCATCTGTAAGTGTTGGATGAGCGGGCATATTGGTTTCTCCCCAAATTCCGCTACCGCCGTTAATGATCTTATTAGCCAGATAAGCGATGGCCTTGTCGTCCTTTGCATATTTTTTCGACACTTCGGTATAGGCAGGTCCTATTGACTTATTGTCGATCTGGTGGCAGGTTTTGCAATCCAGGGAAAGCATGAGATTTTTTCCCATCGTGGCATCGCTGACCACCTGGTGTCCTACAGACAAAGCTGCCTTATCTTTTCCAATCACGTACTGTGCGGAGATAAAAAGATTGGCTTTGTCAATAGCTGCAGTATCATCCTTGTCGGAAACTGTTACAGTATATTTAACCGGTTTACCTGCAAAGTAAAAAGATTTGTTCACCCCTGTTTTCAGGCTTACTTCTGGAATTTCATTGCCGGAATAAACGATTGTTTCCGCGCTCCTGGAAGAAGCTTTCTCCGGATCGGCAACGGTAACGGAAAGAGAGAATTCTCCTGCTTGGGTAAAAGTGTAATCCAGATCAGGAACAGTAGTGGTTTTAGTGTCGCCATTGCCCAGGTTCCATAGATAGCTTAAAGCGCCTCCTTCAGGATCTTTAGCTTCCACTGAAGCATGAATGGCAAAAGGGAGCGCTCCTGAGGTTTTATTCACTTCGAGCGCACTTACTTTTGGCGCGCGGTTACCGTTGTTGTATTCAATTACTGACAGGCCTGCATCGGCATTTTTGGCAAACCATCCGCTTCCATATTCCAGTAAATACATTCTGCCGTCGGCGCCAAGTTCCAGATCTATTAACGAAGAGAGTTTGGTATGCTGCATGAATGGTTCCATTTTATCCAGGTCGCCATTAGGCAACATGGTAACCGCTTTTATCCATCCTCTTATCCAGTCGTATATGAATAATTTGCCATTATAATATTCCGGGAGCCTCGTTGCTTCGGGGAACATGCTGGTATAATAAACCGGTCCTGCCATCGCATTTCTACCGCCAGCGCCCACTTGTGGAAATTCTTTGGAGGCAGCATATGGATAGTAAATAAATGCCGGCGATACGGCAGGCAGTTCAGTAAGGCCGGTATTGTTCCTGGAATTATTTATAGGTTTTTCCGGGTTATACAGTTCGCCGGATTCGCCTGTTTCGTAGTTGTAAGCGCGGTAAGGATAATTGTTGCCCACAAAAAATGGCCAGCCGAAATATCCTGCTTTGCGTGCCTGGTTCAGTTCATCATAACCGCGTGTTCCCCGCGTTTCCATGCTGTCGTTGCTGGCATCGGGGCCAACTTCACCCCAATATAAAAATCCGTTTTGCTGATCCACCGAAATACGATAAGGATTTCGGTTACCCATAACGTATATCTCCGGGAGCGTTTTAGCCTGCCCTGGTTTGAAAAGGTTGCCTTCAGGAATATCGTAGGTTCCATCTTCTTTAATATGAATACGAAGGATCTTTCCACGAAGATCGTTCGTATTTCCAGCGCTTCTGCGGGCATCATATTGTTGATGTCCTGGCCTGTCATCAAGCGGTCCGAATCCATGGCTTACGTACCTTTGCCCGGGCTCATTAAATGGAGTGGAATTATCGCCTGCAGATACGAACAGCATTCTGTCTTTTCCATAAAAAGCAATGGATCCCCCTGTATGACAACAAATTTCGCGCTGCGAATAAAACTGCAGCACTATTTTTTCAGATGCCGGGGTGAGCGTATCGTTTTCCAGGGTAAACCGGGAAAGCCTGTTCACACTGGTGTCCAGGGGGCTGTAAAAAATATATACAAAATGATTTTTTGCAAAGTCCGGATCGATCTTTATACCGAGAACGCCTTCTTCTGCATTCACATTAGGGACTGATGTTTTCCAATAGGTAGGCAGTAAGGCTACCTGCTTCAACACAGAATCCTTGCTTTTATAAAGAAGAATTTCCCCCCTGCGCTGCGAAATGAGGATATCATTATTTGGAAGTATGGTCATTTCTGTAGGTTCAAAAAACTGACCATGTATCAGTGTTCTTTTGGTGAACCTGTCTTCATCAGGAGCGAGCGGCGTTTTAGCCTTTGTATAGTCCAGCTTATTATTACTGCCTATGGCATACTGAATACCTCCCAGTATATGTTTAAGGAAATTATCCTCCGAATAGGATTCGTCTGAATGGCCCAACTCGGTATAAAAAGCTCTGCCGCCGTCATAATCATGATACCAGGCCATAGGGTGCATATCGCCATTTTTACCGCCTTCATATGATTTCTCATCTATGGTGATCAGTACTTTTACATCTTTATTCAGTTTCTTAAAATTGTACCATTCATCCTTTCGTTTCCACTGGTCGGGCAAATGTTTGGTAGAAGGGTGATTTTTGTCTATCACATTTAAGGTTGCCTCCTGCTGGCTGGGATGACTCTCGAAATTGGCGCCTACCATTCTTTCATACCAGCCCCATTGGTATCCGGCATCGCTGGCCGCATGGATGCCCACAAAGCCGCCGCCTGACTGAATATACCTTTCAAAAGCATTTTGCTGGTAATTGTTCAGTATATCGTCGGTATTGTCTGTAGCGTTAAGAAATACTACGGCAGAGTAGTTTTTCAGGCTGTCTTCGGTAAAATAAGCCGCATTTTCGGTGGTATCAACATCAAAACCGTTTTCCTGGCCTAATTTAATCAGGGCAATTTTGCCAGGTTCAATGGAAGAATGCCGGAATCCGGTTGTTTTTGAAAATACCAGCACACGGGGCGTACCCGATCTTTTATTGCCGCAACTGCTGATAAACAAAATACTAAGCGAAAGGACTAATAACAGGGGTGTTTTTATCATATTTGCAATGTGTGCGTTAAAGATAGGACAA
>JBDTVL010000435.1:0-3242 GCA_040007215.1 Flavitalea sp. | reverse complement strand
AGGCAATTTAATGAAAGCAAGTAAGCTTATTCTTCCCTCAACAATTGCAGATCCGGCTGCGCATATTTGAATACCTTAAAATAGAAAGTGGTTTTTGTCTGGTGAACGCCCTTGATCTGCGATATCCGGTTCACAAAATCGACCAGGCGGTTATTATCTCTGCACATCACATTAACTTCAAGATCGTAATCGCCGGAAGTCATGGCCAGGAAACTCACTTCAGGCATTTTTGCTATTTTTTCAGCAACTGATTCTTTGAGGGTGGCAGGCCGTACAAAAACAGAGATATGCGCATAAGAACGGAACCCAACCTTATCAGGATCAACACGACCAATAATACTGATCACGCCTTCTTCGATAAGTTTATTGAATCTTGTCCGGATGGTGCCGATAGATACATTAAGTTTTTCCGCAATGACGGTAAAGGACATTCTGCCGTCTTCCTGGAGACAGGACAGGATGGCAAAATCCAGGTCGTCGGCAACAGCAGTTTTCTTTTTCATAGCGGAAATTAAATAAATTATACCCATCTTTTCATTCCTATTTAATTTATATTTATTATGATGAAGAGAATAAACAGATTGTCCATGCCCCGTCTTGGAGGAATAATAGCATTGTCATCGTTGTGTCTGATGACCGTTATACCTGCTGATGCCCAGCGTAAGCAAACGCTTAAAGGACCTTTATATGGCAAAAGCAATCTGGTTGCGTGGTGCGTGATCCCTTTCGACAGCAAAAAACGCAACTCAGCAGAAAGGTCGTCGATGCTGAAAGAAATGGGCTTAAATAATTTTGTGTATGACTGGCGGGCGCCCGATCTGCCCAATATGGAAACAGAACTGGCAACTTTGAAAAAAAACGGCATCCGTTTAAAGGGCGTATGGTTCTATGATGATGCGAGGAATGGAGCATATACTGATTCACTGGACGAATTTATTTTAAATACGCTCAAAAAAACACATACGTCAACAGCTTTATGGGTCACTTTCCCAAAACCATTTTTTGAAGGATTAATCGATGATGAAAAAGTGGAGAAAGCGGTTAAAGCCATCCGTTATATTCATAAAAGAGCCGCGGAATCCGGATCCACCATAGCGCTGTACAATCATGGCGACTGGTTTGGCGAACCGGAGAATGAAATAAGGATCATCAAAGCGTCCGGTTTGAGCAATGTAGGTATGGTATATAATTTTCATCATGCCCATGAACGCATGGACCATTTCGATGAGCTGTTAAAGATCATGTTGCCTTATCTCACTACCGTTAACCTTAATGGCATGCGTGCAGAAGGCCCTCAGATACTGAGTTTTGGAGAAGGCGATCGGGAAGCGGGGCTTTTAAAAATACTTAAGGAATCGGGGTTTAAGGGCGATATCGGTATTATCGGTCATACCGAAGGCGAAGACGTGCAACTGGCGCTTCAGCGTAACCTGGATGGCTTAAAAAAAGTTTTACTGGAGATCGGCGATACAGAAGCGGCGGCAACCTATCACTGAAATTAAGAAGCCTTTAAATAATGTTTAAGCGCAAGTTCAATTTCCGCAAGACGGAAAGGCTTGGAAATATAATCGTTCATACCTACGGCAAGGCATCTTTCCTTATCCTCTTTCATGGCATCTGCGGTTAACGCAATAATCGGTATGTTCCGTCTGGCATCCGGAAACTGCCTGATGATCTGAGTAGCGGTATAACCATCCATTCCGGGCATATTGATATCCATAAAAATGAGTTCCGGACTTTGCTGACCCAGTATTTCCAGCGCTTCTTTTCCACTGCCTGCTTTAAGCACTTTAAGTCCCATTTTTTTAAGCACTTCAGAAATCAGCAGCATATTCACCGGTTCATCCTCCACAATCAGCACGCATCCTGCTCCATTAAATTTCTTAATGGAAGGTATGATCTCCAATTTACCCTTATCAACTTTCTTTTGAAAAAGCGTTGCCAGCATATTATCAATTTCCTGCAGCTTAACCGGCTTTGACAGGAATTTATTTACACCCAGTTCTTCCGCCTCATGCTGGTATATCGTTTTTTCGATCGATGAAAGCATTAGAATAAAAGGTTCAGTATGCCCGTTCAATACTTTTTTGATCTCCTTTACCAGCGTAATACCATCCATTCCGGGCATCTGGTGATCGGTAATGATAAGATCATAAGGATCCTTATCCAATAATGATTTTGAAATGAAAGCGAGCGCTTCCTGTCCGTTAGTACAAACCTGGCAGGGAATCCGGAGGTAGTCAAAGATGCCGCTCATGAGTTTGCAATTGGTTTCATTATCATCAATGACCAGCGCTTTCTTTAGCAATGGTTTGGCCCTGAAAGGCACCTGTAAGGTTGCGTTCGTTACTTTAAGTGAAAGCCTGAGCGTAAAAACGCTGCCCTTTCCAATTTCACTTTCTACTTCAAGACTTCCTTCCATTAATTCGGCAAGATGTTTTGAAATGGTAAGGCCAAGGCCTGTTCCGCCATATTTACGGCTGGTTGAATTATCTGCCTGCGTAAAACTTTCAAAGATCGATTCCAGTTTATCAGGCGAAATACCGATACCCGTATCCCTGATGGAAATAGAGATATCAAGATAATCTTCCTCCTGCTTTTTATAAGGAAGGTCGGAATATACCTGCACAAAAACTTCACCTGCCGTAGTGAATTTAATGGCGTTGCCGATAAGATTCAGCAGTATCTGCTTTGTACGAACACCATCGCCAAAGAACTGCGAGGGAAGTAAGGGATCAATATTACAGATTAACTCAATATTTTTCTCCTGGGCCTTTATAGACAGGATATCAACTGTTTCATCGACCAGTTCATGCAGATCAAACACAGCTTTATCAATAAATAGTTTTCCCGCTTCAATCTTTGAAAAATCAAGTATATCATTGATAATATTCAGCAAACTGTAAGCCGACTTGCTCACATTTTTCAGGTAACTGCGCTGCGTATTACCCAACTCGGTGGTTAACACCAGATCTGTAAAGCCGATAATACCATTCATCGGCGTACGTAATTCATGACTCATATTCGCCATAAACTCGCTTTTAGCCTGGCTGCCGGTTTCCGCCTTTTCTTTAGCGGCAATAAGCTGTTTTTCCATTTCTGTTCGCTCAATAGCCGAACCTAAAGTAAGTGCAAAGGATTTGAGGATAGTCAATTCTGTTTCTGTCCAGGATCGCCTTATACGGCAATCATTAAATCCGACAAATCCCCAGAATTTATCCATAGAAAAAATAGGGATCCCC
>JBDTVL010000434.1:0-3242 GCA_040007215.1 Flavitalea sp. | reverse complement strand
CCGAACTATAGACGCTATTTGCTGAAACTGGTACTTCAAAGAAATAGTTTTAATGAAGGTCTATATCATCGCCCGTATGTGCGGTCTCCTCTTCTTCTTCTTTCTCCGCTACATTTATAGAATAGATGATAGAAGCGGCAAGGCAGATCAAAATAACCAATAAAGAAACATATACCGGTATATGGACATGCACTATTTCCACCAGCATCTTTAACCCGATAAATATCAGCACGATTGCTATACCCTGCTGCAGGTGAGAAAATTTATTAACCGCGCCTTTCAGCAGAAAGAAAAGCGAACGCAGGCCCAGCACCGCGAAAATATTGGAAGTATAGATCACCAGCCTGTTGGTGGAAATACCGAATACCGCCGGAATAGAATCCAGCGCAAAAACGATATCCGTGGTAGCCAGCATGATCACGACAACAAAAATGGTGGTGAAATACTTTTTCCCATCGCGGACAATGGTAAAACGTCCATTGCCATCTTCCGGCGTAAGCGGCAGGAACCGTTTAAGCAGGATATACACTTTATTCTCGGAAAGACTGGGTTCCTCATTTTGCCTGGCCGAGAACATCTTAATGCCGGTGACCACCAGGATGCCGCCAAATATATACAGCAACCAGTAAAATCTTTCTACCAGGGCAATCCCTACGGTAATAAAAATAACGCGGAACACAATGGCCATCATAATACCAATAAGCAGCACGCGGGCATAATAGTCCACCTTCACCCCGAAAAAAGAAAAAATAAGGATGAACACGAAGATATTATCAATGCTCAGCGACCATTCGGTAAGATATGCGCTGAGGTATTCAAGGGCTGTTTTCTGTCCGTATTCATACCATACAAAAAGCATGAACAGCAGCGCCAGCGTTACCCAGAAAACAGTTTGCCATAATGCCTTCTGAATGGTAATATGCGTATTCTTCTTACTCAGCAACCCCAGGTCGAACACCAGGGCAACCAGTAATATTCCTCCGAATGCCAGGTAGGCTATCTGATCAGTAGTCATGAATTATTTATTAGGTGCAAATTTTTTCCTCCTCAATGCCTGCAATACAAATGCCATGATCACCACCAGCAGCGCCGGCGCTGCAACATTGATGAGTTGCCATTTGGTTTTTTCATTTTCAATTTTACCCGGATCCAGTAACCTGAGTGAAAACGTTTTGGACCGGGTAGATAAAATACCGGAAGGGTTAACGAGATATTCAATACAGTTCAGTAAAAAGTCTTTATTCGCATACTGTGTTTTGGTAAACTGGTTCATGCCCATGGTAAGCGGACCATCGGCCTGCGTAACCACATTGCTGGCAATATCCGCATCGGCGATCACCACCATTTTATTTTCCATGGCGGCCGAGGGCAGGAAGGGCTGTTTATAGATTCTCTGCAGGCTATCGGCTTTCTCAGCGCCAATACGGTTGGCATATAACGAGCTGAATCTTCCTTCCAGCAATACGGCTACCGGAATATTACGGCGGTTAAATGTTTTGATATCGTCTTCCGTGCGCACGCTGTTCAGCGAAACGATGGCCGGCGTATTCAGCGTTCTGGAATGATCGGAGCTGGCCAGCAATACCGTTTTGCGTATGCCTTCCGCTTCCACGGTATCCAGTGAATTGGGGAAGATAGACAATACGGAATTCAGGTTTTTCGAGATGGGATGATCTGTGTAAGCCGACAACAGCGGAAAATATTGCCAGGGCGTTAGCTGTATCTGGGGTTTATCGCCAAAGCTTCCAACTGCCAGCGGAATTTTATCGCATTGCAGGTCCTGGACCAGATCGGCATTGATACGAACGCCATATTTGAACAGCAGGTCTTCTATATTCAGTCCCCGGTCGAAAGCGATAAAATCGCTTTGCGTGCGCATGAGGCTGTCCATTTCGGCATAGAGGTTATCGATCATCCAGATCAGCCGGCCGCCATGCATCACATACTGGTCGAGTTTTAATTTCTGCTGATCGGTAAATTTTATGGTTGGTTTAACCATGATCACGGCATCGAAGTCGAGGGGAATAACCGGCACGCTGTCGATTGGAACGAACCCGAAACCGTAATTAGGTTTCAGCGTTCTTTCAATCAGGTCGAATACATTATAGGTAAGCGGTTCGCCATTACCTACCAGGTAACCTATCACCGGGGGAGATTCCTGGGTGGCTTTCTGTATGGCGCTGGCAAATTTATATTCCAGCAAGGCATTTGCGGTATTCAGCGTTTGTATACCGCCTGCCATATCCTGTCCCTGCAGCAAGTCTATAGGTATTGTTTTTCCTTTATAGCTCACTAGCGCTCCCGGGTAAACGAGGCGCTCTTCCTGCGATTCGCCGGCTTTGATCTGCACCCGCACATTAGTGGGTTTGATACCGATACTGTCCAGGTAAACCAGCAGGGCTTGTTTTTCGGCTTCCTCTAATCCATCGCCTGGTTTTTTAAACGTATACTGGATGCCGTTATGCGAGGACTCGCGGAACTCCTGTAATAACTCTTCTGTTCCATTCTTAAGCTTGCGGAAGTCGGCAGGCAGATCGCCCTGTAAGAAAACCGTTACCGATACTTTATCGCCGAGACCTTCCAGCAAGCGCCTGGTGGGGTTGGATAAAGTGAATCTTTTTTCCTGGGTAAGATCTATACGATAATGCACAACCGAAGCCAGGTAGTTGACGGCTGCAATAGCCGCCAGCAGCAATAAAGGCCAATATCGTGATGACATTATTTTTTTCATACTCACCGCCTGGTTAAATTTCTATGTGTGATGACCAGGAAAAGCCCTATCACGCTCAGGAAATAAATAATATCGCGGGTATCGGCCACGCCGCGGCTGATACTGCGGTAATGAAAATCTATTCCCATCATTTCAAGATAATAATCGGCCCCTCCTTCAAAAACAGGTATCCTGCTGATAGCCGTAAAACTTTCGTAGAGCGCTACGCACATAAAGGCGCTGACAATAAAAGCCACCACTGCATTAGCGGTAAAACTGCTGCAGCAGATGCCAATAGCCACAAAACAGGCCGATAACAACACCAATCCTATATAGGAGCCTGCCGTTCCACCGGTATCGATACCGCCTCCGGCAGATAAACTTTGCAGGCTAATGGGATATATCAGCGTTGGCGCCAGGGCGATCAATACCACGATCACTGTAGCCAGGTATTTACCGGCAACCAGTTGCCAGGGCGTGATGGGCATGGTACGGAGGATCTCGAAGGAGCCGGTTTTAAATTCGTCTGAAA
>JBDTVL010000433.1:0-3243 GCA_040007215.1 Flavitalea sp. | reverse complement strand
CTGGCCGGTGAATTCGAAAATTTCTTTAGCCAGCTTATCGCCCTGAGCGGCGGCCTCGTATACTTTTTTAGAATCTATTTCTTCAATAGGCACATGACGAAGAAGGGTTTCTTCATTGGTCTTCGACATCATTTCAATAGCGGTTAGCCGAACGCCGGTTGCCGATGCATAACTTTCCAGCGATCCATATTTTCCGGTGCCTTCATGTAATCTGCCATTAGGAATAATGATGGTATGTCCGAGTTCGCCGGCAAAGCCATCATGTCCATAGATCAATTGTCCGTTAGCGACAATACCGCTACCCACGCCCGTTCCGAGAGTGATCATGATAAAGTCTTTCATACCTTTAGCTGCGCCATACATCATTTCGCCTATGGCCGCTGCATTAGCGTCGTTGGTGAGCACAACGGGGAGTTTAAATTTATCTTCCACCAGTTTTGCCAGCGGTATAATTCCTTTCCAGGGCAGGTTAGGAGCATATTCAATAGTGCCGGTATAAAAATTTCCGTTGGGGGCTCCGAGGCCGATGCCTTTTATTCTGCCCGATCCGCCGGCTCTTTCAATTAAAGAAAAAAGATGCTGATGAAGTTCATCAATAAATCCTTCAATCTCAGGATGTCCTTTAGATGATATTTCGCTGGAGAAAAGGATATTGCCGCTTCTGTCCACAATACCAAACTTGGTGCCTGTGCCTCCGATATCTATTCCAATCGCTAACTGTTGCAGTGAAGTTGATTTAGCCATACTTTACACGTTAATTAATGTCCTCCGCTGATTTGCTGATCAAAGTCTATTCCCTGTGCTTTAAGTACCTGTTTTGATTTTAGCGTATGCCATGCCAGGTAAATAAAACAGATAACAGGAACAATATAAGAGAAATGGGTGAAAGTTGTATTCATGATCCCTTCAGGATTGGTTTTATCAAAATCGCAGATAGCTCCTTGTAAAGGTGGAATGATGGCGCCTCCCAAGATCATCATGATCAGGAATGCCGAGCCCTGGCTGGTATATTTACCCAGACCGGCAATGGCCAGCGCGAAAATACATGGCCACATTACGGAACAGAAAAGCCCCCCGCTGATAAAAGCAAACCTCGCCGTATCCCCGGTGGTAAACAAGCCAATCAGCATAGCTACAGCGGCCATAACAGAAACGCTTAAAAGCATCGCCACTGGTTTTTCATTAGAGTAGAGGAAAGCGGCGATAAGGAATACTATACAAACCAGGTAAGCGAAAAGATTATTCACTTCGCTTCCCCTTAAAATATTTACCAGCAGTATCAGCCCGAATCCAACAAAAGGAACAATAACTGTAAGCGCTTTTTTCGTGGCTTTTTTAAGATTGAAAACAGAAATGGCGGCAGTGAGCCTTCCAATCATAAGACTGCCCCAATACAGGGAAATATATTGAGAAATATATTTCTCATCCAGGCCGCCGAAATCTTTTGTTTTGAGAAGGGCGCCCATATTACTCTGAATGGTCACTTCAACTCCTACATAAACAAAAATAGCTACCATGCCCAGAATAAGCTGAGGGTATTGCATGGCTCCCCATCCTGTTTTGCTGGTACGCGATGCGGCCATTGAATAGAATAAAAGGCCTAACGTGAGCGCAAGTGTACCGATGATCAGGTAACCTTTGGCGCTGCTCCCGAATTGCAGAACAACCCATTTATTCAGGAATATAAGAATGAAAGCGGGGATAGCGATAATGGATAAAATAATTAGCGCTTTTGGACTTCTCTCAATTTTTTCTTTACTGGTAACATGCGGTAGTTTCGAAACGCCAAAAAATATCGCCACGCCGGTAAACAGCGCCGCAAGAATAATATACAGGGTTTTGATATTTCCGAGCGTAGCTACCTTATTATTATCATTCAGACCGCCAAACAACACTATACTCACCACGAGAGGGCCTAATAGGGTGCCTATTGAATTGATGCCGCCTGCAAGGTTTAAACGGTGTGATCCGCTTTCAGGAGCGCCGAGCGCTACAGCGAAAGGCTGGGCTGCGGTTTGCTGTAAGGAAAACCCAAGGGCAATAATAAAAAAAGAAACCAGCACCATCGCAAAACTGGCCGATTCGGAAGTAGAGATAACGGCCATGGCGGCAGCTCCTATAACGGAGATCAGCAATCCGTAAATAATGCCATTCTTATAACCGATCTTGTTGAGGATATCCACTCCGCTAAGCGAAGAAAAGATGTATAATATAAGAGAGCCGAAGAAATAAGCTCCATAAAATGCCGCATCTACAAGTTGTGATTCGAATTGATCGAGCTGGAAATGTGTTTTACAAAAAGGAATAAATATACCATTGGATGCAGCCACAAACCCCCAGAAAAAAAATACAGTGATCAATGTGCCAAACTGAGACCATTTTGTTTCCTGACTCATAAGCATTATCCGTTTTGATTGGGCGTTGAAAATACCAACTATTTCCCAAGCTAAAAATTTTAATTGCTTGATGTTTAGATTGTAAAACCTTCCTAAATTGAATAATAATTCATTCTCTGCAATAAGCTAATAAACACATCATTAAATGATCATTTCCTGACATGGAAGTATTACACGTAAGCGCAGAATGTTACCCGGTAGCCAAAGCGGGAGGATTAGGAGATGTGGCAGGAGCTTTACCTTTATACCTCAACAAGGCAGGGCATGTAGCAAAGCTGGTTATGCCCATGTACAGAACGAAATTTCTGTATGCCAATCAATGGGATGTTGTGCATAAAGGTTATACCAACCTGGGAAACCGCTGGTTCGAATTTACCGTGATTAAGGAAAGAACCAATGTGCTGGGTTTTGATCTATATCTAGTGGACATTAATGGGCTACTGGACAGGGAAAAAGTATATGGTTATGACGATGATGCCGAACGGTTTACCGCTTTCCAGATCGCTACGCTCGATTGGGTGGTGGCCTGGCAGCATCAGCCCGACCTGATTCATGTTCATGATCATCATATGGCGCTGATACCTTTTATGATGGGTAACTGTTATAAATATGCGCCGATCAGTTCTATACCTACCGTTCTTACTATTCATAATGCCGAATATCAGGGATGGCTGGGATGGGAAAAAAGTTCTTACATTCCTTCATGGAATATGTGGGAATGGGGAAAGCTGGACTGGAACAATGCTATTAATCCTTTAGCCAGCGGTATCAAATGCGCTACAAGAGTAACTACCGTAAGCCCGAGCTACCTGCTTGAGGAAGGCCAGGAACTCCTGGTGCCGGTGCC
>JBDTVL010000432.1:0-3243 GCA_040007215.1 Flavitalea sp. | reverse complement strand
GATAAATGGATCGTGTACGACATAAGAAATGAGGACGGTCAGATAGGTCAAACTGGAAGTATTGAAATGATCAATATAAGCGGAACAGAAATAAAAGAATTATATCATACCGAAGGTCAAACGGCTTTTGGACCCGGCGTAGGAGCGGTTACTTTTTCTCCTGTGGCAGACACCGTTTTATTTATTCACGGTATCCGAAATAGCGACAAAGAAAATCCTTATAGCATGACGCGTAGAACAGGCGTAGCTATCGATCTGGAGAAGCCCTTGCATCCTGTTTTCATGGATGCTCGCGATATCATGCCGCCTTTTACGGCAGGCGCACTTCGGGGAGGCACCCATGCCCATTCCTGGAGCGGCGATGGGCAGTGGATCAGTTTTACTTACAATGATTATATTATTGAACGCTTAGGTAAACTGGATTCTTCCATAAAAGACATGCGAACGATAGGGGTGATGGCGCCATTTGGAAAAGTGAGGCCAGATTCAGGAAGCGTGGAAAATAATCCGGGAGAAAAATTTTCGGCGGTAGTCGTTAAAGTGAAACAAGACCCTGCACCTGGGTCTGATGATATTGATAAAGCCTGCGAAGAATGCTGGATAGGCGTTAATGGATATGCCCGGGCCGATGGAAACATCCAGCGCAGGGCTATTGCTTTCCAGGGTAACCTGCGCGATGAAAAAGGAAATTTGAAGACTGAAGTTTTTGTAGTTGATCTGCCCGACAATATTACCCGGGCCAATACCGGTCAGCCGTTGGAAGGCACGACAACTTCCGGGCCTAATGTGCCTTACGGAGTTGTTCAGCGTAGAGTCAGTCATACGGAATGGGGTATAACAGGACCCAGGCATTGGCTGCGCACTACGCCCGACGGTTCGCTGATTGGTTTTCTCACTAAAGGATCGGAGGATATGATCCAGTTGTTTGGCATATCGCCGAATGGCGGAGCGCCGAGGCAGATAACGTTCCAGCCATTTCCCATACAGGGTGGATTTAATTTTAGTCCTGATGGAAAGCAGGTTATTTATTCGGCGGATAATAGTATTTTCCTCACTACGATCGCTACGCGAAAATCGGAAAGGCTTGCCGGCCCATTTTCTGCTGATGCCGCCCCGGCAGGAACTCCGGTATGGTCAAATAATGGAAAGATGGTAGCGTATAACCGCTACCTGACTAATAAAGAGGGTAGATTTCTCCAGATATTTATCATTAATCTCTAACTGATATTTATATCAGTCTTCCAAGGGCTTTACAAAAATATCTTTGAAAAAAACAACACTCTTGGGATCATGTCCCTGCAAAGCAAAAGTGCCGCTGGAAAGCACTCTTCCCGCCATTTCTTCCGGGCGTACAACATTATCGGGTTCTGTATATTCAACCACGGTTTTATCGTTTATTTTTATGGTAACTGTTTTGCCCACCACTTTGATATATTCTGTATACCACTCATTATCCTTAACATAGGTTTCTTTTATATTTACAATATTATAAAGGCTTCCTGTTCTTATCCAATCGGAGTGAGAGTTGTTGACCTGTACTTCATATCCTTTTTTTGGCCAGCTTTCTTCCTGGTATTCGGTATGGAAATAGATACCTGAGTTAGAGCCTTTTTTTGTCATTACGCTGGCTTTGAACTCGAAATTTTTAAAGTTGTGCTCTTTAACGTCGCCTACATAATAAAGATGAGCGGTGGGCCCGTTTACTTTTATGGTTCCGTCTTTAATTGAAAATGTGCCGGCATTATTGCCCACTTTCCATCCGTCGAATGATTTGCCATCAAACAGGGATATCCATCCTGCATCATCGGCATTTTTTCGGTTATTGGTATTTGTTATAGGATTCTTACTGGCGTTTATACCGCTTAATATGGCTACTGCGGCGATAAATGAAAAAACTGCTCGTGTCATTGTTGTTATTTTAGAAATTTAAAAATAATGATCATTAAATTATTTAACCTTCTGGCGTCTTTCCATCACTTCTCTCCAGGTAGTTAAAATTATTCCTTCTTTTTTGATATAGGCTTTTAATTCGGGATCCATCATCGACATCATATCGGCATATCTTGATCCGCCGGAGGCTGATATCTGTCTAAAAGTATCGGTAATATCGCTGCTGTGAACGATAATCATAGCGAGTCCGGGTTGCATGGTTTTCAGTGATGCAATGAACTGTTGTACTTTGAACCTGGTCCATTCAGGAGATTTCTGTTCGGCATTCGCGGGCTTCCAGTCGCCGCTATTGGTATGCAGATCATCCAGTACAGGTAACCCGGCATCCCAGATCATTTTACCCACGGCACGAGCTTTATCATTGTCGAACGGCGCAGGAAGGGCCATGCCTTCTTTCCATTTTCCTGTCGCTTTTAATTTTTCTATTGAAGGGGCCGTGAGCATTTTATTATTACCGCCTGGAAACATGACTGGTATTTTATTATCAATACCCAGTTGGATGTATTTTTTCAGATAAGCTTCATTGGCAAACAAAGTTCCCATATGAGAATCGAGATGAGTGGGTTTTAACCCGATCGTCAGCGCCCGGTCGAGCTGTGCTTTGATTTCACACTCCACTTCTTCGGCGCTGGCATGGGCAACTACATCTTCTACTTCAGGCCATAATGCGCCTTCGGTATCAGTCAGTCCCGGTACCTGTTTCTTTCCGCATAAAGGTCCCCAGCGATAGTTGTCCCATTCAGAAGTTAATGTAAGATGAAGACCCGCATCAATAGCCGGATGCGCTATAACATACTTTGCGAAACTTGCCGCCCAGGGAGTTGGCATCATGATACTGCAGGAAGTAGCTATACCTTTTTCTATAGATTGAATAGCGCCCTGGTTAGAGGAATAAGACATGCCTGCGTCATCAACATGGAAGATGATCACTTTCGCATTCTTTGGCCATCCTAGTTTTTCCGCATAGGTTTTATCCTGGGAATGGGCAAAAAGGCTACCTGAAAGAATAAGAAAAAAGATCCCTGGAAAGCGATACATAAAAATAATTTATAAAAAAATTACTGTTGAAATAAATGATAAGCTAGGATAAATTCTCAATATCGTTTCATTTTTATATAATACTTTTAAATAGTAGCCATGCAGTTTATTTATGATCGTTAATCAAAAACAAATTATTCCGGGCGTCTTGTTATCGGGCATGTCGCTGGGAACAGCCTGGGCAATTCGGGGTTCATTCGGCCATGAGCATGGAGCGGCCTGGGCCGGCGCTATTGGGGCTTTGAGCATTATCCT
>JBDTVL010000431.1:0-3244 GCA_040007215.1 Flavitalea sp. | reverse complement strand
CGTCTATCACCAGCAGTCCAAGGTCTTTGAACTTAACGTCTTTGGCCAGCAAACCATGCGTGCCAATGATGATATCTACTTTTCCTTCTTCCACTCTTTTTAGCGTTTCCTTTTTTTCCTTGGCCGACTTGAACCGGTTGATATAATCTACGGTTACGGGGAAATCTTTTAGTCTTTCTTTAAAGGTTTTATAATGCTGGAAAGCAAGTATAGTGGTAGGAACCAGTACAGAAGCCTGTTTGCCGTCGAGGCAGGTTTTAAAAGCGGCCCTGATGGCGATCTCTGTTTTTCCAAAGCCAACATCGCCGCAAACGAGACGGTCCATCGGCGAAGGCGATTCCATATCCTTCTTCACATCTGCTGTAGCCTTGCTCTGATCGGGGGTATCTTCATAAATGAAAGAAGCTTCCAATTCATTCTGCATGTAATTATCGGGCGAATGGGCAAAGCCATTCTGGGCCTTTCGCTGGGCATATAGTTGTATCAGGTCAAAGGCAATCTCCTTGACTTTTGTCTTTGTTTTTTCTTTTAATTTCTGCCAGGTATCGCTTCCAAGCTTGTTGACCTTCGGAATGGTTCCTTCCTTACCGGTATACTTGGATATCTTATGCAGCGAATTGATGTTCACGTAAAGGATATCGCTGTCGCGGTAAATGATCCTTACGGCTTCCTGTAACCGCCCATTGGCTTCGATCTTCTGCAAACCGCTATATACGCCAACTCCATGGTCGATATGCGTTACAAAATCGCCGGGCTGCAATTCACGCAGCGTACGTATGGTGAGGGCCTTACTTTTATTGTAGGCCTGTTTTACCTTGTACTTATGGTATCGCTGAAAGATCTGGTGGTCGGTATAACAGACGGCTTTGATATCTTCATCTATAAATCCTTCATGAATGGAAATGGGGACCGGCGTGAAATTGATTTCCACTTTCAGGTCATTGAAAATACTGTGTATCCTTTCAAGCTGCCTGGGGTTTTCGGCAAAAAGATACAGTGCATATCCTTTCAACTCCCATTGTTTGAGGTCGTTGATCAGGAAATCGAATTTCCTGTTGAAAGCGGGTTGTTCCCGGGTATGAAAATCAATCTCCACCTGGCTGTTCCAGGTAGAACGATGGCCAAATTCAATCATATGCCGGGTATTCAGCTGTTCTTCCAGCGAAGCCGCTCCGGCAAAATCGCCGGGCGTTAACCGGATACGCTCAAAGGCATCCTCTACTATCGGTTTGGTGTAGCCGAGATCGAGGAATAACTGCAAATCTTCTTCCTGGCGAAGCAGCATTTCTTTAGTGATCTCCCAGTCTTGCATCCACACTACGGTATTCTCCGGAAGAAATTCGAGCAGCGTGGTTTTATCTTCTCCGCTGAATTGCGTTTCCACATTCGGAATGATGCTTACCTGCAGCAGTTTCCTTTCGCTCAACTGGGTTTCCGGATCGAATATGCGGATACTGTCTACCTCGTTGCCGAACAATTCAACGCGGTAGGGTTTTTCATTGCCGAAAGAGTAAATATCGAGTATCCCCCCCCGCAAGGCAAACTGGCCCGGCTCATAAACGAAGTCGGAACGGTCGAAACCATAGTTCACCATTTTTTCCAGCAGGCCGTCAACATCCAGCGTATCATTGGTTTTGATATGAATGATATTACCGGAAAGCGTTTTTGGCAACACTACTTTTTCGAACAGCGCTTCGGGGTAAGTGATGATTATTTTCTTGTTCCCACCGGCCGAAAGTTTGGTCAGCGCCTCTGTGCGCAGCATAATATGACTGCTGTTGAGCAGGCTGAAATTTTTGCGGTTGCGGAAAGAGGAAGGAAAATAAAAAAGATCGTATGCCCTGGTGAGGTTTTCAATGGTATTGTGCAGGTAGGCGGCCGATTCCGCATCTTCACATACCACCAGGTGATTGAGCCCACTGAAAGCCGGTTGAAGAAAAACCGATGAAATAAGAAATGCCGGCGAACTACCCCTTAGGTTCTTACAGAAAATATGCTGCGGCTGGGACATAGATAACCTGTTTCCCAGTTGAAATAGCCGGGAATTATCTGTACTGTAGCAGGAGAGCAGCGTCTGCAGGTTCATATTCTACCGCTGCAAAGGTAAGAAAGATGAATCCAATAAACCGGGTCATTGTACATTAAGGAAATACATTATATTGCAAATGCTTTTTGATTGCTTGACATTTATAGTTACGATGGGCGGTTCTTCATGAGCCGCTTTTTTAATTGAGAAAAAACAGATATATGCCTCCACAACCCTGGCGTACCGGTAAAGTGATCCGGATAGAAAATGAAACGCCCAGCACTAAACGCTTCTGGATACAGGTTCCTGAACTTGACTCGTTTGATTTTAAACCCGGTCAGTTTGTAACGCTGGATCTTCCTATCCACGAAAAAATGAACAAGCGCTGGAGAAGTTATTCCATCGCCTCCTGGCCCGATGGTTCTAATATATTTGAACTGATCATTGTTTTGCTGGATGGCGGCGCAGGAACCACCTATCTGTTCAATGAAGTTAGCGTAGGCAGCGAACTAAGCCTTCGTGGTCCACAGGGCGTTTTTGTATTGCCCGAACAGATCGATAAGGATCTTTTCTTTATCTGTACCGGCACGGGTATTGCCCCATTCCGTTCGATGACGAATAATATTTTCCTGCACAATATCCCGCACAAGAATATTTACCTGGTTTTTGGTTGCCGAAAATTATGCGACGGGTTATACGGAGCGGAAATGAAGGAGCTTGAAAAAAAGATGCCGTCTTTTAAATACATTCCTACTTTTTCGCGTGAAGAGGAAGCGAGCGGCCTTCGGCTGGGTTATGTGCATGCCGTATATGAGGAACTCGCCAGGCGGCAGCAGGAAAACGAAGGCGTTTCGGAAAACACTAATCCTGCCTACTTCTATCTTTGCGGATGGAAAAATATGATAGATGAAGCCCGCCAACGTATTGTGGGATTAGGTTACGACAAAAAAGCGATTCACCTGGAATTGTATGGATAAATAACCACTACAGAGTATTACGGTTAGAGCCGATCTTTCTTTCTGAAAAATCATCGTCTTCCTCTTCTTTCGAAGAACTCATCGGGATAACCGGGATCTTGGATTCCTTCATCTGCTTAATCAGGTATCCTTTTTCTTTCTGCAGTTCAAGGATCTCTGAATGATTACTCAGCATTTCCTTTTCGAGATCAAGTATCTTTTTACGGAAATCTTTCAGTTGGGCTGAACGTAAAAAAAATCC
>JBDTVL010000430.1:0-3258 GCA_040007215.1 Flavitalea sp. | reverse complement strand
TCCATAGTTTGAGCATCCTCATTCGCCCGGTCATACGCGGCGCGGAAAGTGATAAAAATACTCTGCCCACGATCTGCGTTTACGGTTTCCAAATCATTCAAAAAAGCCACGGGATTAAAAATACCTGTAACCGGATACCCTACCGACATCGGCGTAGACAGATTTTTTATTTCTGCATTTTCAGTTGAGCGGTAATAACATCCAGGAGGAAGATTACGCTGAATATCTTCTTTTTCCCGATCAGAGAAATTTGAATTGGCCTCGTTCAGATAGATAGACAAATCGCGGCCCGCCCGGGCAGCACCTTCCCTGAACGCATTAAAAAGCGATCGGGTCCGATCGCCGGTATTCATGTTTTTACAATGGGTAGGGCCATTAGCCCCGCTATATAGCCAGTCGGACCAGCAAATACCTGCTCCTGCATCATTTGTTTTAAAAGAAAATGCGGTGATCTCGGGAACGGACCTGAGCATTTCCTCCATCATAGAAGCATACATTTCCCGCGTATCTTTAACATCAATACAGGGAGCAAAAGCCTTTTGCCTGCTTCTTCTCGGATGATCAACACGGGGTCCCATCATTTCAGGATAGGCGTCAAAAAATGCGGCAGGCAGGAAGTTGGGTTCATAACTAAAAAATGCCGCTTCCATTCCATTTTCCTTCAAAATCCTGGCTTTGTCCATCATCAATTGCCTGTTCTTTTTTACAAATCCCGCAGGAAGAAAAGGGGCTATTTTAGGGTTAGGAAAAAACTTAAAAGGCGTTGGATTCTGATTTGCATACTCATGCCAGGGACTTCCTCCTTCCGGCGTTTCATGAAATGCTTTATCGGCAAGCGTGCTGATATTGATCTTTACCGTTCCAAAAGGTTTCAGCCGTTCTGCCTGCTTAACCATTTTTCTGAATTCCAGAAGGTTGTTAACGCTTGAGTAAATAATAAAGGAAGTGGCGCGGGATGATTTAACGCCGCTTGTGTCAGGTAGCGTTGAATTCTGTTGGCGGGCGCTTGCATTTATACAGAACATCATGGACAAATAAAATATCCCGGCTATTGTATAATTTTTTGCATTAGTCATTTGTTGTCGCTTTCTTTCGAAAAAAGAAAAATAGTAATGGGGCCATCAGCAAAAATGGAATTATCCAGATGGCTATGTAAGAAAATCCTTCAAACCAGTTGTCTACGGTATAGGTATGATTTCCTTCTTTTCCATAAATTTCCACCACATGATCGGTGGTATAAGGTTCTATTGCTTCAGGATAGTATAACGCCGCCATATTTGCATAATAAGGGCGAACGATTTCCGGATTGGCATTAATGGCGGTGGTATCATAGGGAACCACAATGCCGAAATCCGGATCCAGTACAATCGATTTGTCTTTTTCTACCCTGGCGTTGACGACTACATGCCCGGCTATATCCCATAAACTAGCGGGAATGCCATTATCATTCAGCACGCCTTTCACCACTATAGAATGACCTGAACACACTCCTACGCCTCTTTCCAGGCCTTTTTTATAACTGGTGAATTCATAACGCATATAATCTTCAGGATCTACATAAGATGCCGCAAACAATAAATAGTTTTCCCAGGCAGGAATCTGCAGATAATATTTTTTAATACCTGCCTCTTTCCAGTAATGCGCAAAGCCTTTATTGACCACCCTGTTAATCCTGATGGCAAATGCTTCATCCGATTCATTTTTTTGCCTGATCAGCGAATCTTTTATTTCAGGATAGGGAATAGTTACATCGCCAATCCTGTTCTTCAGCGTATTCTCTTCGTTATAAATAGCCGGGTTCCGCAAAGTTTTGAAAAGGCCGATAATATTAAGAGAAAGCAGCAGGATGCCGATCGCAAAAGCGACTGATCTGAGAAGTTTCATGTTAATGATCATTTTTAAATTAATAAAAAGAATAAGCTGCCTTAAATTTCCGGCAATGTAAGCGTCAACAGAAATAGTAACACTTTTTATATAAGGCCGGCAAGCAACAATAGTTTGCCCTGCCGGCCCCGTTTATGGCTTTATTCTATATTATTCCGGTGGAAATATTCCCTGTTTAGGATGCGGGAATGGCGTTCCTGCTTTTGCATCCCACCATATCCTGCTGGTGAGCTTATCGCCTCCTGTTAATCGTCCTATCGCTTCCTGCAAATGCTGGCTATTTTTAAAAGCTTCATCAGTTGGATAGGTAAACCTGCGCGGAATATTTCCCTGGGTATCGCCAAGTTCGCTGCCCGTCCAGATCCGTGGGTATCCTGTACGACGGAATTCCGCCCATCCTTCATTTCCATTAAAATAAATACTCAGCCATTTCTGAACAATGATTTGCTCTAACTGTTCTTCTTCGGTTCCGGAAAGCGTTGCGGAAGCTGATGACTGATAAGCATTAATATCTCCTGACGCTACTCCGTACTGTTCCATTGCCGCCTGTATCCCGGAGGTGTAAAGAGATTGGGCATCCTCCGAGCTAAGTCCTGCAAGAGCCGCTTCTGCGCGAAGGAATTTAACTTCAGCGGCATTCATGACAATAATATTGTACACGGGTTGCAAGAATGATTCTGCTATCATGGCTACAGAATCGCCGCTGTATCTTATTTTTTCATCGCCGAATATCTGTGGTGGCGTTCCCCGGTATCCTGCTTCAGGAATCGCCGAAGGTCTTGCCAGCAGCGGCAACCTCGGGTCCTCCAGTCTTTTCAGGTTATCTGTTAGCGTAAAAGACACGATCATGTTTCCAGGCTGCACCAAATTGCTATTGTAGAGCTGATTCGAGTTATCGGTGTTCCCATCGTCAAGTGTTTTTAAAGCAACGTTCATGATGTTATCGTCTATCAGTGGCAGAGCCAGCGCTTCCGTTACATGTTCCTGGGAAAGCGCAGGTTTCGCATACCGCACCCTGATAGCAAGTCTTAACCTTAGAGAATTGGCCAATTTTTTCCATCCATCTATATTTCCCTTTAAAAGAATATCCGCATCTCCGAAAGAGAGTTTACTCGCATCATCGCTTAACAATGCCGAGGCTTCTTTCAATTCTTTCAGCATATCGGCATAGATATCTTCCTGGCTATCATACTTTGCCTGTACGATCATTTCGCCGGCATCATTTACGGCTTCAAAATAAGGGATATCGCCATAAGCATCCGTTAGCTGATGAAACAGCCAGACTTTCCATATCCTTGCTATATTGTACTCATTGCTTAATGCAGGATCGTTCGCTGTAAGCCGAAGGATCTCTGCCGTATTGATCAGGTAAGT
>JBDTVL010000429.1:0-3258 GCA_040007215.1 Flavitalea sp. | reverse complement strand
ATAGCGCCCCCATTAAATATTGCTGAAAAAGAGGTCAGGAAAGCATGCGCCGTTATACTGAATAATGTGGAGCGTTTGGGGTGAATATTTTTATTCAGCCGGCGCGCGGAACGACATTTGTTTATACAGGCTGATCAATTTATCCATCATTACCGCCGCTGTCATGAGCAGGATCGCCAGTATTTTACCGCTGTCCATTCCCGTTCCATATTTCTGGCCAATAATAAGAAACCCGGCCGCTAGCGCCAGGATAAAAGCCAGGTAATTTTTTCGCTTCACCGCTGCCCACAACAATTTCGCCAGCGTTAATATAAAAAGGATAACCGTTACCGGCAGGAACCAGGGTTGGTAATGAATGGCGAGCCCTAATGAACTGAGCAGACTCATATAAGCGGCCCAGCATAATGCGCATTTAGGCATAAACAGGAGAAGTATACTGGAGAACAATGTCCAGCCACTTCCCCTGAGCGTGCTTTTCTTTACTACGCATTCTTCTTTGCAGATGAGTTTCATTAGCGTGAATATTTATTCAATGATGAAAACAAAAGCAGGCGTTAATAATTATTGATTACTAATGACAACACGACTTACCATTGGATGATGCTTTTGATGCGGAAGGAGGAACATCATTAGCAGGATTTTCATCAAAAAACCCAACCGGTTTTAATAAAAATCCTATGTAAGCCGCAGGCATAACAGGATAATCTTCCGGCCTTGGAATATGCGTATGTCCCATAGTGTACCAGAAAACAATATCCTCATTGCTGATGTTCCTGTCTTTTGCCGTCCACTTAATGATACCGTCGCCGCCCTGACTCTGATTTGGATAATCGCCGGCGGCAAAATATTCTTTTTCATCAAAAGCGGTTACCCATACATGGTTCTCTACAAACCCCGCTCTTTTTCTCCACCAGGCATTTTTGGAAGCATAGGGTATGCAGTTATCACCCGCCATAAATTTATAACCTACAGGTTCGCCAACCCTGTTTTTGCGATTGGGATTTATGATCTTCCAATAGCGGGATGTTTCCAGGTTCAGGTTAGCTCTTGCCTGCAATTCTGTTTCCAGCAAGGTCGATTTTGCATAAAAAGCATTTTCAAAAGGATTGTCTTCTCCTTCTTCTTCAGAAACTATATTTACTTCATATACGGAATTGTTCTGTCCATCTAAATCGAAGTCGCAACGAACGCTGAAAAAATGCTGATGGTTGGGCGCGTATAACGAAGGCGCGATAAGATTTCCATATTTTGGTTTCACGCCTTTCGGATAAGCGCCAAGAGACAGAATGCCTGTCAGTTTTATTTCGAGCTGAATATTTCCATCCTGGTAAAGATACCAGAAGAAACCGTATTCATAATTTTCCACAGTGGACACCGAAGATATAACCAGCCTGCGTGAACGCCGAACTTCAGGTTTACCCAGCCTTCTGTCGGTATGTTTCCATAATATGCCATAATCTTCTTCATGCATGCAGATAGCATTTTTTATGGTCAGTGGATTTCCTTTGCTATCGGTCATGTGTGCATCGAAATATTTTATATATCCCAGGCAATCGCAGCCTAGTTCGAGGCTGTTGGCGCAGGTGCCCATGCCATATTCGCCTGTATCGAAAGCATTTTTTCTTTTTTGCGTGTCGGTAGGATCGCCATAAGGAACCACCATTTCAGAAAGAGAGGCGCGATAAAGTACCGATCTGTTTTCGCCATTGTCGTTATAGGTAAGGTTATGCAGGGTTAATCCTTCTCGTGGATTAAACCCGATAACTAAATTCCATTTCTGCCAGTTTACTTCGTATCCTTTTACCGTAAAGCTCGGCCCTTCCGGTTGCGTGATCTCCAGCGGTTTGATATCTGTTCTGAAATTTTTCATTCGGCTGGCGGCATAATTGCCGGGGAGAGGAGGCACGCCAACATAATCATATTCTTCCACTCTTATTACGGTCATCGTATTCAGATCCACAACAGGCCTAATGCCTTCGGTAGGACGTGCATAACCGTTATCTGTCGGGTCGGTGCGTAAAAAACATAATGGTCGAGCCAGGCGTTTGGAACCTTCTTCTTCATCGCCATAATATCCTGCCGACCAGATATCCACCATCACTAAACTAATATCTTCCACCCCGTATTTAGCCAGGGCATCTTTGAATAGCTGGCTTTTTAATACGGCTTCCTCGCATTCTAATTGTTCGTCGGACGACATAGTGGGCTGTACGCCGGGAATATGTTTCCAGGAAAGAACCTTTTTCTCTGCTATTGAAACAACCGTTTCATAACATTCATTTTTCGAATTATCGAACAAGACAACGAAAGCCTCCCTCGGCGCATCCTTTTCCGGATTCGACAGGAAATTCTTTACCTGTAATTTTGAAGGCTCTTTCAGCGCTACAGAAATAAAACGTACGCTGGCGGTTAAGCTTTTGTCTGCCCGTAATATGGCCACCACACTGCCGATCTCTGCCTGTGTCAATGGCTCCAGGGGATGCGAGGTTTTGGTTATTACTGAAGTTTCACTCATTTCGGGATGATTTATAAATGATGAATAAATAATTTTCAAAATTATAAGCGCTCAACAAAATTCATCCGGAAGCAATCGTTAAAAGCAATAGCAAACCCGCTAAACATCAGCGGTGATCGAGGCAAGAAATAATCAGAGATGGAAATGGGCGTATTATATTTTATAATCACGCCGCATTCAAATATAATTAAAACGAAAGGTAAAACCTTAAAAATCCATCGATAAAAAATGATTTTGTCGTTTATATAATGGCAACGTTGCCAGCGGGTAATAATGTTAAAAAAGCATACTTATTAGTTAGAAAAGTAATTTTTTCCAGTTGAATATTGAGCTAACTTTTTGTTTTATCTGCCTGTTAAAATTGCCTGTCATGGCGCATGGTTGTTCCATCATTCTAATTAGGCAAGCCATTTGTATTCCTGAATTTGTTGTATCGCATTTCCCAAAAACGCGCTACTTTGTAAGGGTAAAACTACCTCCTGCATGCTTAACCGTCGCCAGCTATTAGAAGTATTCAGCGTTTCTGCCGTTTCGCCATTGATTCCGTTTTCAGCTAATTCGGAAATAGCGCAGGCATCGGCGGCGCATTCGAAATATACCTACTGCCTTAACATGGCCACCCTCCGTGGTCATAAGCTGGGGTTTATAAAAGAGCTGGACGTAGCGGCAAAGGCCGGCTTCCGGTCTGTAGAGATCTGGATAGATACCTTACAGGTATTCCTGGCCGCAGGCGGCTCTGTTGC
>JBDTVL010000428.1:0-3262 GCA_040007215.1 Flavitalea sp. | reverse complement strand
GTATAATAGTGATCCAGATGATCATTTCTTCCATCTTTATTTTAATCGCCCCGGTTCCTTCCACGCCATTCTTGATATAATTGTTGATGGTGAGCTGTATCAGGTAAGGACGTACAGGAGAGAAGATGGCCAGTATGATGGAGAGGGCCACGGAAATATAAAACCTGTTCTTATAAGGAGCGGCATACTGTAAAACTCTTCTCAGCAAACTGAATTCAAATATCTTCTTCGCAGCCATTTTTTAATAAAAGTTAATTGCTTATCGCCTGACTGTAATCCTCTAAAGCTTCTGCCTGATCTATTCCCCCATCGATTTTCTGTATGCCTTTATAAAAATAGCGCCCAAGTTTTTGTACGGAGGAATATAATCGTCGAATTTTTCTTTTGAAGCGCTGTCATGAAATTTTGAACCGAGATCGCGCCACATAGAGATCCAGTCAATATTTTTCCCCGATACCAGCGAATTGTTCAGCGCCTGGAGTATAGGCTCATTTACGGTTTTGGTGCCAACCTGTTTGGAAGAAATGATCTGTGCGTCTTCGCAAACGGTGAGCACTTCATTCAGGTTGTTATATCCTCCGCAGGAGCCCAGTATCACGATCTTTGCCGAAGGCGCCAGTTGTTTAAGCGTGTACTGCAGATGGTAGCTATGCCCGCGATGGATAACAATAGAAGGCTTCAGGTTTCTGGCGAACAGGTAATCGTTTAATTTCGCTTGCGCCTTAGCGTCAGGATCGTTATCGCCTAATAATGGCCGGTTAGCGTATATCCATACCGGTTTGCCTTTTACAGAATTGATCGTTGCCCAGTTCTCATTCATCTGCACCTTCCATTCGGATTTGCCCCGGAACATAGCCATAAAATTTTCGAACGAATTCTGCCCGTCTTTATCTTCATCTCCATAAAAAAATACCTGCTGAATCACGCGGCCGCTGTCGTCGGCTAATGAACGGTAATCCTGGCCATATATAGAAGCAATGCCCAGTTGTTTGGACAGATCTACCTTTGAAGTGGTATCGGCCGACTGGAACAATACTTTTAACAGGTTATAGATCACGATGCCTCTTTGATTATTGGCAGCCACATTTCTTTCCTGGTTCCATTTCACCTGGTCGAGAATATAACTGGCCAATTCAGGATTCTTATCCATGATGCTGCTGTAAGAATCTGCCACATCCACCGCTTCTTCCAGCCCCTCGGCGCTTTCGAGCCGGATCACAAAGGCCTTCATGGTAGTGGTGGCATTTTCCTTATCCATCTTACCCAAAAAATCGGTCAGCGTATTATATCCCGCCGCCATTTTAATGAACTTCCTGAAATAATCGCCATTAACGCTCAGCAGCAGGCTATCGCTGCGCGGAACGGTCATACGCTGGAAAATCCTCTTATATACATTCAGGTAGCTGGAAGTATAAATCTCGTCTTCGCCCATCACGATCAGGTAATACAGTTCCTGCGGCGTTAGTCCTTCCAGGCGTTTGAACCGAACTCTTTCCTCTTCAACGGTATGCAGGGCATTGATCTCCCGGATAAAATATTGTTTGGCTTTGCTCGACATTCTTTCGGTGAGGGCCTTCATACCCATAACAGAATCCCTTAGCGGGGGCAATAACCGACGCGCATAGTCAATTCTGGTTTTCACCATCAGCCGGTAATAAGCCAGGTCGTTTTCTTTGACCTTATCTATATCGGCAAGGGTTATTTTCCGCCTCATCAGGTTATCGAGAAAAGGAAAATAAAGCTGACCGCTTTTGCTGGCGGCGATAGCGCCGATCATCCTCACCAGCGAATCGGGATGGTTACGGATCCGGCTACCGAGTGTATTGCGGGCTGAAGCGTAATCGTATAACTTACCAATATCCCGCCTTGCCGTTAAGCTCAGCAACTGGTTGGCAAAAGGAAGATTAGGGTTCTTGCTTAACTCGGGAAGAATTTCATCAGGATGGATGTCGAGGTATTTCTTCAGTAATAGCAGTCTGGATGGCCTTACGCCGGCATTTTCTGTGGGATAGATAAAACACTCGATCAGCAGCTTACCCACGCCATAGTCATTCTTTGCTACTACAGGTTCAATGCTTTCGCCTTTTTTATCCAGCGCCAGGCTTTCTTCGAAAGCGATGAGCAGGGCCGGCGCCATGGTAGGAGGGAAATCCTTTTTATTCTTGTGCTGATTGAATCCTTTCAACAAGGTTTCGAGGCTTTTGAGCGACTTTACTTTCAACTGACCGGACATTAGTGTATCCGATTCGAGTTTTTCCTGTAAGGCATCCACTCTTCTGATCAGCACATCGGCAACCTGCAGGTTAACCGATTCATCTGCCGAGAACCGGAAAGAACCATCTTTTTGAAATAATTGCTTCTGCTGTTTATCTACCAGGTCATGAAACAACATGCGGTCGGTAGATATCTTAAAACTATACAAGGTCTGGCCAAAGATATTTTCAGATAGCAGGAAAGACAGCCAGCATATGATCAATAAACGTATACCCATACTTTCGCCATTCATGCGGAAAATGTAAAAATACGATTTAATGATTGAATCATTAGCTACGGCTATATGGCTGATTTACACTAGTTTCATAGCTGTTAACAATTTCATAATCCTGCTTCTCTTGCCGGGCGGCATGGAAAATTAACTTTGCGTAAATTTTTCATGAATGGACCTCACGCGTAAAAAGATCCTTATAGCAGACGACGAGCCGGATATCCTGGAAATCATCAGTTATAATCTAACCAGGGAAGGATACCAGGTAACGACGGCAAAAGATGGAGACGACGCATTGACAAAAGCGAAGTTGACCAAACCAGACCTGATCATTCTCGATATCATGATGCCGAAAAAAAATGGCGTTGAAGTATGCGAGATACTCCGGTCACAGCCCGCTTATAAAGACACCCTGATCATTTTTTTAACCGCCCTCAATGATGAGAGCTCGCATGTAAAAGGACTGGAAACCGGCGCCGATGATTATATCAGCAAGCCTATCAGTCCCAAGGTGCTGCTCAGCCGCGTAAGCGCTCTATTCAGAAGGGTGAAGAAAGAACCGGAAGACAGTGTGATCCGGATCGCCAATCTTGAAATTGATTCGGTCAAGTTTGAAGTGAAGATCAACAACGTAGCGATAACGCTGGCCAAAAAAGAATTTGAGCTCCTTTACCTGCTGGCCTCACGCCCGGGAAGGGTTTTCCTTCGTAATGAGATCCTGAACCAGGTATGGGGTAATGAAGTGATCGTTGGCGACCGCACCATCGATGTGCATAT
>JBDTVL010000427.1:0-3275 GCA_040007215.1 Flavitalea sp. | reverse complement strand
TATTTTTTAAATATTCTTCCCTGATCTCTAATGCTGACAGGGGAATATTATTTTTTTCGAAATGATAATCATATTTAGTGTCGGAAAGAAACCATTTGCTATAACTGTTCAGCCATATTTCATCAATGCCATGATGTCCTTCCAATGCATCGTTGGCGCCTTCATCTGCTTTCACGCACCTGGCAATATAACCATAGCCATTCATGATGGCATTCTGTACGATCATGTAATGGGCGCAATGAAATCCATGTCCTTTGATCGCTTCGTCAAGTATCGACTCTACCGATCCATCGCCGGGGAAGGGACCGATATTATCAATGCTGATTATTTTCCTGATCCAATGCCGGAGTAATAATATTCGCTTCAGCTCATCTTTTTCGCCATGAAAAATAGTATCAAGCTGGTATTTGTTTTTAAGCGCTGCAAACTTCGGAGAGGACAGGTTTTCGAAAGTGATCATTGCCGTATCTCCTGAAAATAAATGGTTATCTGTTTGTGTAATACTGAAAGGCCTGCGCGTGCAGGCCGCTATGCAAATTATAATGAATAATCCGGTCAGCATTTGTTTTTCCATGGTTATTTTCTTTGTGCGTTTATACCTGAGCGTGGACCATAAACAGGCAGCGCCTGTCCTGACTCATAAGCGCCGCAATCGGGAGCTTTGCCGGAAAATGTATCGTTGACATTTGGAATGATCTCCGCCATGTCTTCAGTAGCTGCTCCTGGTCGTGGCCGCAGATCCATGGGCAGCCTGGAAGGAACAGGAGGGTAGGGAAAGGGAACGTGATTAAAGGTTTTGTCAAACGACAGCTGTTCAATGCCATGATGTTCTATTTCAGCAAAGGGTAATCCTCCGATCCTGGCGCTGTAAGGAATTTCATAAACTCCCACTGCATCATAATCAAAACTACTGTTTTTTCCGGGATCGATAATATCTGCCGCAGACGGCGTTCCTGCTCCGAAACCGCCCCATTTAATTTCACCGGCCAATCCTCCAAAGGCCAGGTTGTTTCTAAAGTAGGCATGATCCATAGCGCTGTTTCCGCCCAGTCCTGCGCCTATTTTAATAACCGTATTGTGAAGTACAATATCGCCTATGCTGAATCTTTTTAGTTTAAACGCCGCATGAACGATATTGTACATCACATTACGGATAAAATAGGTTGGGCCTCCCAGTCCTGGCTGGGAACTTAATCCTACATAACAGTTGGTGAGCCGGTTCCTGGTTATCCTGCAGTTTGAAAAACAGAAATCGGCTTCTACGCCATCATCGGCGGCATTATAAATATCGTTATTATAAATATCTGTACATACCTGGTTAAAGGCATGTTCATCTTCCATAGTCGATATACAATCTCTGAAGTTTTTTACTTTATTGAAGCATATAACATTTCCGGGGCCGGTAACTTCTATTCCTTCGCCAGTATTGTTTCCGTGTGCGCCCATCGCCTGGTCGCTCCATGCTGAAATACCGGTAACGGTATTGTCGCTGAAATAACCATTCGTGGAACCTGGTTTATAGGCAACAATTCCCCAAACGGAATTGATGGTACAGCGGCTTACAGCGCAATTTTCGGATCCGGAAAGGTTGATCGCCTGTCCGCTTTTATTTTTATTCCTCACTTCAAGTCCATCAACATAGCTCCACTGGATATTTTGCATATCAATATGTCTGAAGACCGCTTTGCCTTTTGTGCAGCGATACAATAAAGGCCTGAACCGGCTGCCGCTTTTGCAATGTAACGTATCATAATTGCCAGGTTTTATATCAATGAGCCTGGCTTTCTTATAATCCGGAAGAGTTCTTGTTCTGGCTACAACCATTTTTTCAACAGAACCTCCATCGGGATCATCAAGTTTTAATAATAGCTCATATTCCGTGCCCGGCGAAAGATCGAACACTGATCCCGAATGCTTGTTAGACCAGGTAAAGCCGGTAAACCCGGGAGTCTCTCGGTCAAGTGTAATCGAACTCTTGTTTTCTCCGGCAGGAACACGTCGTAAGGGCATTCCTGCACGCCATATCAACTGACCTTTTTTACGGAACCTGACCGTTACTACTCCATTCTGATTATCATCTCCCTGTATTGGCCATTCTATGGCCAGGTTGATCAGTGTGGGATAGGGCAACGCTATTTCTCCGGGAATGGTATATAACTGGGCGGAAAGAATGCCTGCCTTGAAAAAAAGCAACAGGGCAATTTTTATTCCATTATGCGACAACTTGATTCCTAACTCCAAAAAAGAAAATTTTGATTGAATAATCTTAGCGACTTTTTTACTGCTCAGGCGGAAACATCCCTTGTCTTGGATGAAGAAAGGGTAATCCTTCTTTTTTATCCCACCATATCCTGCTTAATAGTTTATCGCCATTTATCCTGGCGGCGGCGGCTCTTACATTGTCCTCATTTTTCGAGTATTCTTCCTGCGGATAGGTAAGCCTTCTTGGAATATTTCCATCGGTATTGCCTTTATCGCTTCCAGTCCATATTCTTGGGTATCCTGTTCTCCTGAACTCCGACCATGCTTCGGCGCTTTCAAAATAAATGGCCAGCCATTTCTGAACGATGATCTGTTCCAGTTTTTGTTCTTCTGTTCCACTGAGCGTTCCGGCAGAAGAATTAAGATAATCAGTTATGTAGGACGACTCAATATGGTATTGTTCCAGGGATGCCTGTATGCCTTTTGCAAACATTTCCTGCGCATCAACAGAAACGATACCCGAAAGTCCTGCTTCTGCTTTCAGGAAAAATGTTTCTGCCGCGTTGAATACGATAATGGAATATTCGGCCGCCTGGAAAGACATAGCCAGTTTTGCCGTTTGATCGGTTGAATAAGGAAGCTTCTCATCGCCAAATATAGCCAGCGGCCTTCCGTGATAACCTGATACGCCATCAGGAGCCGGACTTACAAATACAGTCAGCCTGGGATCATTCAGCCATTTTAGGTTCTCCGTAACCGTTAGTGAAGTGGTTACGATATCGCCGCTAAGCTCGATCATTCTGTTGTACAAGGGGTTCCTGTTATTAAGGTCGGCGGTATTTTCTCCCAGCGTATTGAGTTGGGCATTCTGCATATTATCTTCTATCAGCGGGGCATTGATCACTTCTGAAATATGCTGTTGGGCAAGAGTAGGATCGGCATAACGAACCCGTATTGCCAATCTTAGTCGTAATGAATTGGCTAAACGTTTCCAGGATTCTACATTTCCATTAAAAAGAATATCTGAATTACCAAAGGAAGCCAGTGAAGCATCGTCTTTTAATTCTTCTTCT
>JBDTVL010000426.1:0-3275 GCA_040007215.1 Flavitalea sp. | reverse complement strand
AACCAGGTATAAGCAGATTTATCTGGAGAACCAATAAGGACCTCAATACCATCGTAACCGATTTTTTTAAGCCGGTCAACGACAGGTTGTAACTCTTTCGAAATAACCGCCGACCAGGCCAGTACATTAAATCCTATCTTATTCATAGTACGCAAGATAATTATAGAGAAGGCTCTTTGCAGCCAGTAAATAAAAGAGGTGGTTATTTTTCCAAAGGATGTTGTTTGAGTAATTCTTCAGGAGTATAGAAGCCTGTTTTAGCTATAGTAGCCGCCCTCACCTGTTTTACTTTAGCAGGAGAGATAGCAGAAGCTTTGTTGTCGAATGAATTGCGCACATAAGTAATCACTGCGGCTATTTCTTCGTCCTTCAGCATCGATCCGAAGGGAGTCATCGGCACCTGTCCGGGATATTTTTTGCCCTCTACTTCAATAGGGCCATACAATCCTTTTAAAACAATTTTGATCAGCCTGTCCTCGCTGCCGGTTACCCACTTGCTATCGGCCAGAGGAGGAAATCCGGATGCCGGAAGTCCTTTGCCATCGGGCTGGTGACAGGTTTGACAGTAGCCTTCGCGGGCATAGATCTCTTTTCCTTTTTTGTACAGGTCAAGATCCGCGCCGGTAAGGGTTGTTGCCAGCGCTTCTTCTTTTTTCTCTTCCACTTCATGGCCATTCAGGAAAGCCACCGCAGCCTCATACGAAGGACGCATCCATTCATCAAGCGGCATTTTACCTGCTTCTAAAACAATGGGCAATCCAATAGATTTGTCGAGCCATGATGCGGCAACAAGGGCTTCCAGCCGAACCCGTCCATGCGCATCTTTGGCCGCCTGCATTAACAGGCCCGGCTGTTCTTTTACCTGGTGACCTGTATACCGTAAAACGCGGACAGCGGCTGCCCTGGCCCGGAAATCTTTTGCCTGCAGTAACTGGCGAAGCAGGGTTTCATCTACCCTGTCCAATCCCCAACTTACCCATAATCCTTCCAGCAGGTTATGTTCATATCCTGCATCATTTTTATCCAGTTTAGTTACCCAGTCTTTAAGATGTGACAATACTTCAGAACTATCACGACCGCGCAGTTCGCGGCGGGTGCGGTACCTGGTGCGGTATTCAGGAAGTTTCAGGTTATCCAGTAATTCATCGATGCTGGCGCCAGCTACTTTTGACGGCGTTACCAAGGGTCGCGATGGATAAGTGATGCGATATATCCTTCCATGCACATGATCGCGTAAAGGATCGCGGGCATTGTGCTGCATATGACCGATCAGCACATTGTGCCAGTCTACCACATACAATGATCCGTCGGGCGCGAATTCCATATCTACGGGTCGGAAGTTTTTGTCTGACGATATCAGCAGATCCTGGCGGTGCCGGCTTTTATAACCGGTGCCATCATCTACCAGGCTATGTTCTTTCGTTCCTAAAAATCCGATGGTATTGTTGATCAGGAAATCGCCCTGCACTTCGTCGGGGAAATGACGGCTGGAAATAAATTCCAGTCCGGAAGTTGGGCGAACCATTTGTTTTTCTTCCACCAGGTTGGGCGATTTAGGCGACGATACGCCATATCTTGGTTTTATCGTTCCCGGCATCATCCAGCGAACATCGGGGCTGGAGGTTTCTGCAAAAAAGTTTTCACCCCATTCATCAAAAGCAATTCCCCATGGATTAGGAATTGACAACTGCGCGGTTCTTTCGAGCTGATGACGCTGCGGCGTATAACGATAGAAACCGCCATTGGTAGCGCGAACCGGTCCGTAGGAAGTTTCTACATTGGTATGTAAGAAAACGCCTTCGCCCATATAAATAGCGCCTGAAGGATCTACGGTATAAGCATGGTGCGCATGATGCGTATCATGATCATCAAAACCGCTCAGCAGAATTTCTTTCGTATCGGCTTTATCATCGCCATCGGTATCTTTAAAAAGCATGAAGTTCTCGCCTTGCGAAACATATACGCCTTCAGGAGCCAGTTCGAAACCAACCGGAAGATGCAGTCCCTCGGCAAAAGTGGTTTGTTTATCGGCCTTGCCATCGCCATTGGTATCTTCCAGGATGATGATCTTGTCGTTTGGTTTTTTATCTCCTGGTCTCCAGTGCGGGTAAGTGGGCATAGTGGCCACCCACAGGCGTCCTTTATTATCGAACGATAACTGGCAGGGCTTATCCAGATCAGGAAATTCCTGTTCAGAAGCGAACATCTCTATTTTATAACCTGGAGCTACTTTTAATTTACTGAGGGCCTCGTCTCCGTTAAGGTATCTCAGGCTGCCATTTTCTTTGGGATTATAATTCGTTTTTACTTCAGGAAGCGGGCTGGTATTTTTATCTGCTGTGGCAAGGTCCATTTTTTCGCCTTTGGCGGCTTTCCAGATAGCTTCATCTCTTATGGTGGTCATCTGGCGGATCTTAACCAGTTCGGCAGGATAATTATCCGGTCCGAATGGATTATACCGACGTCCGTAAACATGTACGCCATTGGGGATTTTAAGGTCATTATGCCACATCCAGTTCTTTTCCAGAATGGCTGCATGAACTAATTCGCGATTCGCTTCTGCAACAGCTTCCGCATGTCCGAATACCCCATCGGCAAGTAATAATGAAAATTTCGCATAGCCGGTATCGGTAAGTTGCGAGCCATCTATCGTTAACGGGTTAGAAGTTTTTTCGAACCATTCTTTGGAAGGCGCAAAAGCGTCAACAAACTGAACTTTGTTATTGGCGGAAATTTCTTTCATGGCCTCGGTATACAGGGAAAGATTAGCATTTTCCTTTTTACCATCGGGCAGGTCGGCATTTTTAGAAAGATCTTCAAAGGCGATAGGAGAAACAACCGCCAGTTGAGGCGCTGATGAGCCATTATATTTCTGGCTCAGGGTATGTTTGATAAAGGCATCCAGTTCGGCTTTGTAATTATCGAGTCCTTCTTTTCCCTGGAAGGATTCATTGAAACCAAAAAAGGCGATGATGATATCAGCTTTGTGACGGGTGATCCATTCATCGGGGGTTTCATAAAATCCCTGGCTGTCGGAGTTTCTCGCCAGTTCGGTTTGAAATTTCTCGGCGCCCGGAAAAGCCCAGGGTGAGGGGCGACCTGAATGAGGTCTGAAGCCCGGGGTATTACCGCCATCGCACATGTTACGGATGTATAGCAGGCTGTCCGGATACCGAAGTTGCATTTCTGTCTCAAAATGGCCGAAGTTCATCATCCTCGATCCGAGGTTATTACCCACAAGAATAATATGAGCGTCTTTTTTAATTTTCAGTTAT
>JBDTVL010000425.1:0-3276 GCA_040007215.1 Flavitalea sp. | reverse complement strand
GGGTTTATGCTTATACCATACGACTGGCTTTTTACCGGTAACGATAGCGCAATCATTCCCTAGAACAGAATGAATGGAAGCTTTTTTTAACCGGTGATCTTCCCAGTCCAGGTTTACCACAAATCCATTACGCGCCACAATGCCGCGGCATGAGCCTTTTCCAAACACCTGCGGTAATGCAGGTAGTAATTGTATAAACCCTGCCTGCGACTGCACCAGCATCTCCACGATCACCGCGGTAGCGCAACCATTTCCATTCATGATCACATCCGGTCCGTCGGAATTAAAAAGATTAGGGTAAAGCCCATAGTTATTAACCGAAGAAGCGCTTCTCGAATCTACATAGCGTAACTGCTCGCGCCAGCTAAGCCAGGCGCTATCGCCCTCGCCAGTTCTTGCCCAGCATGCCGCTTTGAGCGGGAAGCCCCAGGTGCAATTGGTTTTTTCTCTTTTGGATAACGCTTTCTTTGCAGCGGCGCTCAGCTCCGGCGTGGTAACCGGCGAGATCTCGCTTCCCGGAAATAGCGGATACATATGCGACAGGTGCCGGTGGCTGGGATCCACAGGGTTCCATTCTTTCGACCATTCCAGCAGCTGCCCTCCCGATCCTATTCCATAGGCAGGAAGTTTTTGTATATCTTTTTTCAATGCCAATAAGAAGGTGCTGTCTATATGCAGTATTTCCATAGCGAGGATACAGTTTTTATACAATTCCTTAATCAGCGCTACATCGCAGGTTGAATTAATACTTACCTGACCGGTATCTCCTCTTTCCGTAATAAAAGTATTTTCCGGCGATACTGAAGGAACAGACATCAGGCTGCCTTTATCATTATCTATTAACCAGTCCCTGCAGAATTCAGCGGCTCCTTTCATTACCGGCCAAGCTGTTTTTCTTAAATAACTTTTGTCGCCTGTAAAAAGATAATGATCAAAAAGATGAGCGCATAACCATGGACCCGACATATTCCAGGTGGCCCAGTGAGGGTTGCCGTCGCCCCAATTTCCCGCAGCGCCCGTCTGCCTCCATATATCGGTATTATGGTGGGCGCACCAGCCACGCATGCCATAATTGATGGCAGCCGTTTTCCTGCCGTTATGCGCAAGGCCTTCTATAAAATCTAGAAATGGCATATGCGTTTCTGAAAGATTACCCGTTTCAGCGGCGTAATAAAACATCTGCGCATCATGATCTATACAAAAGTTGGAACTGTATTCAGGTCTGACCCGATCGTTCCAGATCCCTTTGAGATTTAGCGGTTGTCCTCCGGGCCTGGATCCGGCAATCAGCAGGTACCTGCCATACTGCGCTATAGTACTTACGAGTTCAGGATCAGTTACGCTGTTCATCCGTTTTAATCGTTCGTCGGTGGAAAGATTTTTATCCGGGCTTTCTCCCAGGTCGATGGAAAACCTGCTGAATAATGGATGGTAATCGGACAGGTGACGCTGAAGCAACTGATCATAGGAATATTTTTCAGCCCCTTGCAGGTAACCCTGGGCCTTAGCCACTGGGTCGGTCCCCGACAATCCCGGCGACTGATCATAACCGTTATAGCTGGTGGCTCCGGAAATAATAAAAGTACATTCGTCTGCATTCTCTACGGTGATACTGGCGCTGTCGGAATATATTTTACCCGACTTGATCCTTACCAGCAGATCGATATCGAAATTCATCCCCTCTCCGGCGTCATCTTTAGCATATTGAATGGCTTTACTGTCGGGTATACTCAAGAGGTAGCGGGGTTCTATATGCGAAGGACACTTGCCCTTCAGCCTGATATGGCCTTCTGCTATACGCTGAGAGTTATAACGAAGCGGGCTGCTCAGCCTGGCGGTAAAAGATATACTCCCTTTTTTTGTACAGGTATTACGAAATACGATCACCTTATCGGGATAGCTGGCAAATACCGAGCGCATGTACCTTGCCCCATTACTGCTAAACTGAACTCCCGATAGGGCGCTGTCCAGGCTTAATGTTCTGGCATATGCGGACGAATCGGACAGGTTATCATAATTAATAATAACATCTCCCATGGGCAGATACGATTCTGTATAAGGTCCCTGCATGAATTTTGTGAGACTATCGGCCTGCTTATATTTTTCCCGGAAAATGGCATCTCTCACCAGCGGCAGGTAATCTTTGGCTTTGCTGTTATTCCAGTTACGCGGACCGCCCGACCAGAGCGTTTGCTCATTTAATTGAAGGCGTTCCGACCTTACGCCGCCAAACACCATAGCGCCCATTCTTCCATTTCCAACAGGCAAGGCTTCATTCCAGTTGTTGGCCGGGTACCGGTACCATAAATAACAAGGCTTCCAGGGCGCCGGATCATCTTTAACAGCGCCTGCCAATAAGGATAAATGACCCGAAAGGAAAATAACCATTGCCGTAAATCGCATCTTTAAAAATTTTCTGAAAAAAATTATGTTTACTATTCCGTTGACTAGAAAAAAAAGCGTTTATTCTTTTTCCGGTTTCAGGTTATATATTCTTTCAGGCAACGGTTGTATTTGCGGAAGTTCGCTATATGGCTTATCTAGATAAAAATAAGCGGTCGAACACATATCGTCTGAGCGGTAAAACAAAGCATAATCTATTTTCCCTGGATTTTCGTTAAGAGGTTTTCTTTCTGCAAAAAGATGGGTGATATTCCCCTTCCCATCATCAATAGTCGTTGGAATGAATAAAGAAGGCGGAAGATTTAACGCAAGCGCTGTTTTCCTTTCCGAAGAACCTATCTGCTGCAGGGTCATCCTGAAATGCTTCCTGAAAAATATGGGATCGGGAATATGGTAACGGTAAAACGACCATTGCTTTTTCTTATCATCGGCAATAAGACAGCCTGTATAGTTATTCACGAAGCTGCTTTGTCCCCAGGCATCTCCAATATAATCTTCCGTACCTGTTCCTACCAGCGTAGGCAGATCCTTATCGCCATCAATATACGCTTTCACTTCTCCCTCTCCCCACCACGTATCGCCATAAACAGGATTTGCATTGATACCTGCATTGATGCCGAGTAGTCTTCCCTTTCCAGATACCGGGGGAAGCAATTCAAAATCTTTAGTAAGCTCTGTGGCCGTATCCCTATGCCAGTAAGCATGGAAATACATATTATCGTTATGCCATGAAGTAGTCAGCTGGTAATTGATATCGAAGAAAATATGGTTAAGGGTTTTTGACGATTCATTAGTAATGACGATCCTCGCCGATTTTCTGAAAGGCATCGGGATAAAACAATTAAAAGATCTTCCTTCAGGACTGGCGAAAAG
>JBDTVL010000424.1:0-3290 GCA_040007215.1 Flavitalea sp. | reverse complement strand
TTTTTCTGCAGATATATCTGCATTTCTCATAGCGATATTACGTATTGCATTTCCTGCAAAACTGGAAAAGGCCATTTTGGTTATTTCATCATCGCTGACCATGATTGGCACCCCGATATCGCCGCCTTCTCTTATAGACTGCACCAGGGGTATCTGCCCCAGGAAGGGAATATCATATTCTTCCGCCAGCCGCTTTCCGCCATCCTTTCCAAATATATACTGACGGTTAGCGATAGTAGGCTCAGCTCCTTCAGGAATATAATAACTCATATTTTCCACCAGCCCGATGATCGGCACCTTCACCTGGGTCTGGCCGAACATGGCGATAGCCTTTTTAGCGTCGGCCAGCGCCACTTCCTGCGGGGTGGTCACTACCACAACGCCGGTTACCGGAACCGTTTGCAGAATGGTGAGGTGAATATCGCCGGTTCCGGGAGGCATATCAATGACCAGGTAATCCAGTTCATTCCAGTATACTTCGGTCACGAACTGCCTGATGGCGCTGCTGGCCATAGGGCCACGCCATACCACGGCATTTTTATCATCCACCAGTAAACCTATACTCATCAGTTTAATGCCAAACCGCTCTAATGGTACGATCAGTCCTTTTTCTCCTCCCTCCATCATCATTGGCCTTTCTCCCCTTACGCCAAACATGATGGGAACGCTGGGACCGTAAATATCGGCATCCATCAGTCCCACTTTGGCGCCGCCCTCAGCAAAGGCCAGGGCCAGGTTCGCAGCCACCGTACTCTTTCCCACACCGCCTTTACCGCTTACAACCGCAATGATATTCCTGACCTTTGGCAGCGCTGATTTGGCATCCTTACGAATGGAGCTGGTATTAGACGTAAAATTGACATTTATCTCCGCCTCTTTATTTACCAGGAGCTGAACGGCATTGATACAGGCATTGCGGATCATATCTTTTAACGGACAGGCTGGCGTGGTAAGCACTACCGTAAAAGAAACTTTATTTCCCTCAATAGAAATATCTTTTACCATATTAAGGGTTACGATATCCTTACCCAGGTCGGGCTCCTGAACATTACTCAAGGCTTCCAGTACTTTCTCGGTCGTCATATGCCTTCTTTAATTAGAATTTTTCAAATTATATTCGTTGGGCAAAATTAATCAATGAAAAGGGTTATTTGCCGAACATTTTAATACTTAACGCCATGTGTTAAAATTTATAATTCAAATAAAGGCATTAAACAAAAAAACGTAGGTTTGAGGCAGATGAAAAAAACTATACTTTACCTGTTTTTATTCATTGCAGCATGGCCCATTGCTGCAACAGCGCAGTTCGAAAAATTAAAGGATTCTGTAATACAGCTCTATGGTGTGATCATGACTGCCGACAGCCTGGTAGGGATACCAGGGGTTAGCGTCATTGTAAAGGGCCCCAACCGGGGAACCGCCTCTAACGATCAGGGGGTGTTCTCCATTGTAGCCCTTAAAGGCGATAAGATTGAATTCAGCTCTATCGGTTATAAATCCAAAACTATCGAGATCCCCAGGGATATGGAAGGAAACCAGTACAGCGTGATACAACTGATGATCACTGATACCGTGTACCTCCCGGCCACCATTATACGACCGCGGCCTACGCGCGAGCAGTTTGAGCGCGATTTTGTCAACACCGATATACCGGCGGATCTGCTGGAAATAGCCCGTCAGAATACAGATGAATCGACCCGGAGAATACTGGCCCGTTCGTTGCCTAACGACGGAAGGGAAGCCGCCAATCTCAGCCTCCGGGGAGTTGCCAACAAGCAATACTATGCCGGGCAGGCCCCTCCTCAGAATATTTTCAACCCCTTTGCCTGGTCGGAATTTATCAAGGCATGGAAACGCGGTGATTACAGAAAGAAAAAGGATAGCGATTAATTCCTGCTGCCGGGCGGCTTAGCCGCATTAATAGTACCTTTAGCTTCATCTTTAGTCATTACAACCAATCAGCAATGTTTCAAACGATTGCCGTTATAGGCGCCGGAACAATGGGTAATGGAATTGCACATGTGCTGGCCCAGTCGGGATTTGCAGTACACCTTACCGATATCAACGCCGGTCACCTGGATAAATCGCTGCAAACTATTGCCCGGAATATGGATCGGCAGGTGTTTAAAGGCATGCTGACCGAAGAACAGAAGAAAAAAATGATGGCCTCCATCACCGCTTTTACTGATATGCAGGAAAGCGTAAAGACCGCCGGTCTGGTTATTGAGGCGGCCACAGAAAATGAAACTATTAAACTGAATATATTCCGGCAATTGGATCAGTGGGCGCCAGCCGGTTGTATCCTGGCCAGCAATACCTCCTCTATTTCCATTACTAAAATCGCTGCAGCCACGGCAAGGCCCGGACAAGTGATCGGCATGCATTTCATGAATCCCGTTCCGGTTATGCAACTGGTGGAAATCATCAATGGATTTTCCACCGATAAAGAGATTACCAAAAGTATTGTAGGGCTTACCGAACAACTCGGAAAAATTCCCTGCGTGGTGAACGATTACCCGGGCTTTATCGCCAACCGCATATTAATGCCGATGATCAACGAAGCTATTTACAGTCTGCACGAAGGGGTTGCCGGCGTTAAAGAGATTGATACCATCATGAAACTGGGGATGGCCCATCCGATGGGACCCTTGCAACTGGCCGACTTCATAGGGCTGGACACCTGCCAGGCTATTTTACAGGTAATGTACCAGGGTCTTGGCAAAACGCATTATGTTCCCTGTCCGCTGCTCTCCAGTATGGTGGCCGCGGGATGCCTGGGCGTTAAAAGCGGCGAAGGGTTTTATGATTATACCGCCGGAACAAAGAACCCGGTAGTCAGCAGAAGATTTACTTCTTCCATTTAAGCGGGCCCTTTAACAGCCAGGTCCCTGATATTACCCAAACGGTACAGCGCTTCTTCTTTTTTATTTTTCGGAATGGCGATCGTAGCCAGGCAAAACAGGTTCATGTCCTGGTCAATAACTGTGCAGCCCAGTTGCTTTACCACCATCATCACTTCATTGATCTGCGAATAATTATATTCCAGTGTAAATATTTCATCTATCGATTTCTGAATGATCGTAGAAACCTGCAACACCAGCGATGCCGATGTTTTATAAGCGCTGATGAGCCCGGGAACGCCCAACAGCGTGCCCCCGAAATACCTTGTCACCACTACCAGCGTGTCTTTCAGCTCCTTGCTGTCTATCTGGCCCAGGATAGGTTTTCCCGCCGTACCGGAAGGTTCTCCATCATCGCCGGCCCTGAAAATATTTCCGTCTGCGCCTAAC
>JBDTVL010000423.1:0-3296 GCA_040007215.1 Flavitalea sp. | reverse complement strand
AAACAGAAAGATCCGCGGGCGCCCCATTAACCAGGTCCCAATAAGGCGACTGCTCATAAATGCCGGCATTCTCATAAGATTCTTTATCTAATTCCGTCCACTGACTGGCGTTAAGCAATTTCAATTTCAGGTTTGATTCTGTTTTTATTCCCTGGTAAGTTTGAAAAGCAATAACCGGCGCCCTGTTTTTTCCGCCTCTTTTTGTAGTTACAAGAATAACGCCATTGGCAGACCGGGAACCATATATAGCCGCAGAAGCGGCATCTTTCAGCACGGTGATACTTTCTATATCTCCGGGACTGATATTAGTGATGCCCTCGGTAATGGTTCCATCAATAACATACAGCGGCGTAGTGGAAGCGCCCAATGATTGAAGCCCTCTTATCTGTATATCCTTACTAACGCCTGGTTGTCCTGAATTAGAAGTAATCTGTAGACCCGGAACCTTACCCTGCAAGGCCTGCAAGGCATCTATAACCGGCGATTTTTCAAAATCCTTAGCGGATACCACAGAAACGGATCCGGTTAAATCTGATTTCTTCTGCGTTCCATAACCGATCACCACTACTTCATCTATTGATTTATCAGCTTTAACTAATGAAACATTAAAACTGGTTTGGCTGCCTACTTTTATTTCCTGCGTTAAATAACCAACGGAAGAAATCACAAGCATATCGCCGGAATTTGCATTCAGCCTGAACTCTCCTCTTTCATTGGTAATAGTTCCTCTCTGAACGCCTCTGACGGAAATACTTGCGGCGACTACAGGTTCACCGCCTTCATTCAGCACCCTGCCTGTAATTTCAGCCAGCGGAGCCGCTTCAGGTATATTTTCAGTCTTATTGTCTTTTTGTTTTACAACTATGGTTGTTCCCACAATGGAATAGATGAGCGGCTGGCTTTGAAAGCACTTATCGAGCGTTTCCGAAAGCCCTGCATTACTGATATCCACGCTGACCTTATTGGCTTTTTTTAGCCAGGCTTCATCATAAAAAAATACGAATCCTGTCTGTTTCTTGATTTCGCGGAAAATCTTTTCCAGGCGCACATCATTAACGGAAAGGGTTACTTTCTGGGAAATACCCCTGGCGCTCGCAGTCAGGCACACCGTTAGCAGGATAATAGAAGTAAATTTCATGATCCTCAGCAGTTTTTTGGTGAAACGTTGCCGCTGCCAGGTTGCATGATAATCCGAACCTTTACCTCCAGCAGTCAACATACAAAGAGCATTTTTCATACTTTTGTTTTAGTTTAGGTTAATTAAAAAGCAGTCTCGTCGATTGTATAATTCTGGTTAACCTGATTTCCGGCCAGGAGTGTGCAACCACTTCTGGCTTTTATATCGGTCAACTGTTTTAAAAACTCTTTAAGGCGTCATCACAATTTTCTTTCCTTCAATCCTGAAATGCACATCGCTTTCTTCCAGTATTTTTAATACCTGCGATACATTATTGCCGCGTGAAATTTCGCCGCCAAACTGCCTTTCGGGCAACTTACCCGTGTAATCGAAATCCACATCATACCAACGGCTTATCTGCCGCATCACATCGGCAAGGCTCGAATTAGCAAAATGGAAAAAACCATTCTTCCAGGCCATCACCTCTTCAACATCTACCCCATCCACCACTTTTATAACGGAAGAAACCCTGGCTTGCTGCCCGGGCTTCAAAATATCATAGTTTTCTCCTTTAATCACTTTAACTGAACCTTCAAGCAGTGTGATGTTCATGGACGATTCATCGCTGTAAGCGCTTACATTCAAATGCGTGCCGAGTACCTGTACTTTAGTATCGTCGCCAGCTTTATGCACGATAAAAGGCATGGCGGCATTTTTCGCTACTTCAAAATATACTTCTCCGGTTATTTCAACGGCTCTTTCGTTCCCGATAAAGTCAACCGGATATTTCAAGGAAGAGCCTACATTGATCCAGGCTGCTGTTCCATCGGCCAGCGTAATTTGCGCTACCCTGCTTCCTCTCGGCACCGTTAGTATATTGAATTGCATTTCCTGGCTGCTGCCAGAAGCATGATAGGCTATCTGGCCATCTTTCAGTTTCACTACATTGGTCTGACCCTCTATGGCCAGCGAACCGCTACCGGCGCTGTCGAGAATAATTTTCCGGCCATTAGCCAGGGTGAGCACTGCCATAGAAACATGCGGCGGCTCCACATCATGGATAACCGAAATAACTGGTTTCTCCTCTGCGATCTCCACTGTAGCGTTCGGCCTGGAAAGCATAAAATAAGCGCTCAGTCCCAATCCCAGGAATACGGCTGCGGCAGCCCATTTTATCCAGCTCAGTTTTACTACTCTTCCGGGTGATGCATGACCATCTATTTTTGCCATCAATACCGAATACGCTTTATCATACTGTTCATGAGCGCTGAGCCCTGAAAAGGTTTTATTCTCCAGGTCGCTATCAATAGAACCGGTAAGCCAGGCGTGATTTTCCGGTTCCTTCAGCAGGTCGAAAAATTCTGCTATTTCCTTTTTGCTCAGCGACCGGGCAAGAAATCCCTGCAATAGCCTGTCAAATTCTCTGTTGTTGCTTATCATTATTAAATTATTCAGGTAGGCTGATGGACGTCCGGTAAAGACGTGCCATAGAAAAAAAAGTACTGGTAGCTGTAGATAATAATTTCTATCAGAAATAAAAGCCGAAGATCAGGAAAAGGTAGAGATCGCTTTTATATATGGAGAGCGTTTGCCGGATAGACCTCAGGGCGCAGGAAATATGGCCTTTAACCGTGGATAGCGAAACGCCCATTTCTGTGGCAATATCTTCATAACAAAGACCTTTTTCCCTGCTTAACCGCCAGGCCTGCTGCTGTTGCGGAGGCAGGCTCACAACCGCTTTCTGGAGAATTTCGACTTTCTGTTTGGTAATAAGATATTGCTCGGGAGTGCGCGATTCTTCTTCAAACAGTTCTCTTATCCTGTTTATATATTTCTGCCTAACCGATTGTTTACGGAGATGATCCAGGATTTCGTTCCTGGTTAAAATGAAAATATAATTTTCCAGGTTGTCTATCCTAAGAAGGGTAGATCGTCTTTCCCATAACTTCAGGAACACCTGTTGAATAATATCCTCGGCCAGTTCATGCATTTTAATATACATGATAGCCGTAGAATAAAGATGATCGTAGTAGGCTCGGAACAGACTTTCAAATGCATAGCAGTCGCCCCGGGATATCCGCAACAGGGTTTCCCTTTCATTATTCAATGGGGCAATATCTGCAATCGTGGCCGTTGGGTTTAATCTTTAGCTAAACAAAACTAATACATCTTACTAAAT
>JBDTVL010000422.1:0-3306 GCA_040007215.1 Flavitalea sp. | reverse complement strand
TTTATTCAGAAAGATTGCGGAAGAAATAGCTACACTGGTAAAAAAATATAATGGTTCACTGAGCGGTGAACATGGCGACGGAAGGTTACGCGGGGAGTTTATCAAACAAATGATAGGAGAGAAAAATTACGCGTTGCTGAAGGAAGTGAAACATTCCTGGGATCCGGAAAACATTTTCAATCCAAATAAGATCATCGATACGCCGCCGATGAATACCATGTTGCGGTATACGCCGGGGCAAAAGACGCCTGCGTTTAAAACCATCTTCAGGTTTCATAACCAGGATATTCTTCAGCACGCGGAGCAATGCAATGGTTCGGGCGATTGCCGTAAAACGCATATTTCAGGAGGAACGATGTGTCCTTCGTTTATGGCTACCCGTAATGAAAAAGATACTACCAGGGCAAGGGCGAATATGCTGAGAGAGTTCCTGACCAATTCGGATAAGATAAACCGTTATGATCACCAGCAGATCTATGAAGTAATGGATCTCTGTCTTAGTTGTAAGGCCTGTAAATCGGAGTGCCCCTCCAATGTGGATGTGGCTAAACTAAAGGCGGAATTTCTTCAGCATTATTATGATGAGCATGGCGTTCCGTTCCGCTCAAAGTTAATCGCTGGTTTTAATCGTTCTTCAGCGCTTGGAGCTATTGCTCCCGCTATATATAATTACCTGGTAACAGGAAAAGGGATCAGCAGCCTTGTTAAACGTATATCGGGGTTTGCCCAGAAAAGGTCCATGCCCACTTTGCATTCTACCACTCTTAAAAGCTGGTACAAAAAACATAAGAAGAACGCACAGGAAAAAACGGGAAATAGAAAGGTGTACCTGTTCTGCGATGAGTTCACGAATTTCAATGATACGGAAATAGGGATTAAGGCTATTCTAACATTGGAAAAACTGGGTTATGAGATCATAATTCCTGAACACGGAGAAAGCGGAAGGGCCTGGCTTTCGAAGGGATTGATCAGGGACGCTCAGAAAATCATTAACCGGAACATTGATTTGTTAAGTCCGCTGATCAGCGCTGAAACGCCTTTGATCGGCATTGAGCCTTCGGCTATATTAACTTTCAGGGATGAGTATCCTGATCTCGCAGATGATTCCCGGCTGGAAGCGGCGAAAAAGATAAAGAGTCATGTTTTCTTAATTGATGAATTTATTGCGAAAGAAATAGAAGCGGGAAATATTCATAAGGATCAGTTTACCCGCGAAGAAAAAAAGATCATGCTGCATGGGCATTGCCAGCAAAAGGCATTGTCTTCGGTTGACCCTTCTGTAAAAATTTTATCTCTCCCTGAAAATTATACGGTACAAACAATACCTTCGGGGTGTTGCGGTATGGCGGGTTCTTTTGGTTTTGAAAAAGAGCACTACGATATATCCATGCAGATCGGCGAGCTGGTTTTATTTCCCGCGATAAGAAACAATGGCGGCGAAACGATCATTGCCGCGCCGGGCACAAGCTGCAGGCACCAGATCAAGGATGGCACGGGCAGGAAGGCGCTACATACGATTGAAGTATTGTACCAGGCCCTAATTTAAAAACTACAACTGCATATTACCGTTATTAAGCGTTAACCGCTTGTCTACGCAGGACGGCAGGTCATCGTCATAATGACTGACATAGATGACCGTGGTTCCGAAAGCGTGGTGCATATCGTCGATCAGTTGTTTAATTTCTTCCACCTGCTGCTTGTCAAGCCCCTGGCAAGGTTCATCAAGAATTAACAGCGGGGGTTGTTTTACCATTGCCCGGGCAAGCAGTACCATACGTTGCTGACCGGTGGATAATTGCCTGAGCAGTTTATTTTTCAAGGGTTCCAATTGCATGATCTCCATCCAGCGAAGCGTAGTTTCCTCCTGCTCTTTATTAAGCCTTCTGAATAGGCCAATCGTATCAAACAGGCCTGAGGCCACAGCTTCAAAGCAGGTAGAGAACTGATCGAAATGCAGGTGAAGTTCGGGGGAGATATAGCCGATATTCCTTTTAATGTCCCAGATGCTTTCGCCTGTTCCGCGGCGTTTATCAAAAAGATATACCTCATTCGCATAGGCTTGCGGGTTATCTCCGGTGATCAGGCTTAATAAAGTTGATTTTCCTGCGCCGTTGGCGCCGGACAGTCGCCAGCAATCGCCTTTTTTTACCAGCCAGTTGATCTGGTTAAGAATAACTTTTTCGCCATACCGGATGGTTACGTCAGTCATCTTAACCGCTATCTCAAAATCGGCAGGGGCCGGGGGTTTAAAAGCTTTAAATAAGTGTGCGGCTTTATGAGCGGAAACATTTCTTTTGTTTATTGTTTCTTTTTCGCCTTCGGCGATCAATGAACCATTTTCCAATAAAGCAACATGCGTTATAGCTGCCGGTAAATCGGCGGGGCTGGTGATAATCAGGGCCTGTATACCGGCTGCGCAGATATCATTGATAATATTATGTAGCGAGTTTCTTCCCTCCGAATCGAGGCCGGTAAAAGGGTTATCAAATATAATGAAACCAGGGTTGGTCAATAATGCCCGGGCCAGTTGCAGGCGTTTATTTTCGCCATTCGATAACTGAATCAGCGGCTTGTTTAATAAAGGGAGCAGATGAAGCCGCTCTATCCAGGAATGGGTATCCGTATCAGTATGGAGCGCGTCGGCAACAGTCATGGAGTCGCCGGCATCGGCAGCGTTAAATCGCTGCTGATAATAAAATTCACTGGTATTGGATAAGTTTTTGAAATGATGTTGCTGTTCAACGAAGGCGGTTATTCCTTTAGAGGCGTAATAAATAATTTCTCCATGATGGGCTATTCTTCCTGTAAGCGCGTGGGCTAGTGTGGTTTTACCGCTGCCTGATGGCCCTATGATGGCCCATTGCTGATGCTGATAGATGACCAGGTTGATCTTATTCAGTATCGGCGTACTGCCATTGAATACGCTCACATCTTTTAACTCCAGAACTTTTTCCATTGCTTCTTGCTTAAGTATAACTACGCTGATATTAATCTTTTTTCTTTGGTTGTTTTTCCCATTTGCTTCGAAAGACAAAGTGGCAATTTACGGTTTCAATATGATTTTTACTTTTTCCTATACTGATTTGCCGCCTCCCGGATAGCCGGATAAAATTATGCTTGCAGCCCGGATTGGTCTGCGAGGCGCGCAAACCATTCTTTACGATTAAACCTTTATTTATGAAAAGCAACAAGCAACAGTTAAATCCTATATGGCCCATTTTCTTCTTTCTTCCATTATTGTTATTTAATTCCTGCAGGAAAGATGTTGGTGAAAGGATAATGGAAAAAGATCATTACCAGGATAGC
>JBDTVL010000421.1:0-3308 GCA_040007215.1 Flavitalea sp. | reverse complement strand
CAGCGAAGCTACGGCACATGCTATCCGCTTAAGCCGCGCTTATACAGGAAAAGATCATGTGATATTGATGGTTGGCGGATATAATGGATGGCATAATGATGTTGCCCGGGTAGTGATGCCTTCGCTGGAACAGTTAGGCGCCCGCGTCTCGCCGGGAGAATACCCTTTCATTCCTTCTTCCGCCGGTATCCCGGATAGCGTAAAACAAAAGGTGCATTGCATTAATTTTAATGATCTTGAATCAGTTGAATATGTATTGAAAAACTTTCCGGTAGCCTGTGTGCTGGCTGAACCTGTAATGCAGAATGTTGGCGTTGTACTGCCCAAAACAGGATATCTTAAAAGTTTAATAGAAATTTGCGAAACCTATAATGCCGTATGCATATTTGATGAAGTAAAAACAGGTTTCCGCAGCGCACTGGGCGGCTACCAATCGGTGGCGGGCGTAACGCCTCATCTTACCGTTTTCGGTAAAGCGATCGCTAATGGCTATCCCCTTGGCGTGATAGGAGGAAAGAAAGAGATCATGGAATTATTTGCCGACAAAAATCCTGAGAAAAGAGTTTTAATTGCAGGCACCTATAATGCGCATCCCGTAAATACGGCGGCAGCGATCGCTACGCTGGATATTCTTCAAAACCCAGAAGTTTATCATCATATTTCCAGGATGAGCGATCTGTTATATCAGGGATGGGAAAAACTGTTCAGTGAGAAAGGTATTCCGACCGTTATTGCCAGGAATGCTTCCGCATCATGCGCTTATTTTTGCGAGCAGGCGCCACAAGATGTGCATGATATCCTTTTGCGGCACGATTTTGCATTTGATATACAATACAGGAGGGCGATGATCAAAAAAGGAATTTATCAGATCCCTATTGCCTGCAAGCAGAATTCTGTCAGCTACAGTCATTCTGAAAAGGATATTTATAAAACGCTTGAAATAACGAGAGAGTTTCTGAATGATTATTAATCTTATCTTTTTACATTGATAAAACTATATCATGAGGCGCTTATCTTTTATTATTTTGCTATCGCTATCGCCTTTGCTGGCTATGGTTCAGGTACCTCATTATGATAAGTCGACTGATGGGTTTTTAGTTTTCCATCCAATAAAAACAGACTCTTCAGGGAAAATAATTTCCTGGTATTCGGAAGATAATGCAAAGGCGTATGACTTCGTGATCAATGCCACCTGGCGCTTCTGGGATACCATGCGTTATGATATCAATGGCTTGCCTTATTATATGAATCATCAGGTTTGGCGCCCGGAGAATGATCCGCGCGGTTTAGGGGGCGATCAATTGGCCATGGCTCTTTCCTCCTGGCAGTTATTATACATGTATAATGGAAATGAGAAAGTTAAGGAGAATATGAAATTCATTGCCGATTATTACCTCACACATTCCTTATCTCCGGCAAATTCCGCCTGGCCAAATATTCCTTTCCCTTATAATACCTTTATTTATTCTGGGATATATGACGGTGATATGGTTATCGGTAAAGGGTATACGCAACCCGATAAAGCAGGTAGTTTTGGAATTGAACTGGTCAAATTGTTCAAAATCACGAATAATATAAATTACCTGAAGGCGGCTATTGATATTGCTAATACACTGGCTAAACATACACAGCCAGGAGATGGCGATCATTCTCCTATGCCGTTTAAAGTGAACGTTCAGACAGGTGAGACGGGAAAACTGATGAGCAATCTCCATGATGGCTCCATTGCGGGTATTTCTTCCTATACTACTAACTGGGTTGGTACTCTGCAACTGTTCGGCGAACTGACGAAAATGAAGAAGGGTAACGTTTCCGCTTATACGAAAAGTAGCAAGCTTATAATCGACTGGATGAAAAAATATCCCCTGAAGACCGATAAATGGGGGCCTTTTTTTGAAGACGTGCCAGGCTGGTCGGATACGCAGATCAATGCTGTCACTTTTGCATTGTACATGATGGATAACCGGAATATGTTTCCCGACTGGAAGACCCAGGTAAGGCAGATACTGGACTGGGTTTACCATGTTTTAGGTAACGATCAGTGGAAACAATACGGCGTGCAAACCGTAAATGAACAGACTGCTTATAAAACACCGGGTAACAGCCATACCTCCAGGCAGGCTGCGGCTGAACTGAAATATACTGCGCTAACGGGCGATCAGCGTCAAAAGGAAAATGCGATCAGGCAGTTGAACTGGTGCACCTATATGGTTGATGTGGACGGGAAAAATAATTATCCACGTGATGAAGTCTGGATGACGGATGGATATGGCGATTATATCCGCCATTTTCTCAGGGCAATGGCCACCGATCCTTCCCTGGCTCCGGGAAACCAGGATCATATCCTGAGTTCCACCTCCATAATATATCAGGCCGATTATGCTCCTGATATGAATAAAAACACTTACCCGTTTATCATAGGCGAAGAACTCGAAAAAATAAAGATCTATTATAAAACTTACGATAAAAAATCAACTGAAATTATTCGCTTACGCGCTAAGCCCTTGAAGATATTATTAGAAGACAAATCGCTGCCGGAGGATAAATATGCTACCGAAGGCTGGAGCTGGGAACCTTTTCAGCAGGGGGGAGTTTTAACTATACGTCATGAGTATGGCATTCAGGTTAAAGTATTTTAGAGCAATAATATTCAGGATCTTCCTACTACGGGTTCTATAAATATAAGTTCCTCGGCAGATTTAGGTTTTAAGAATTCAAAATCGCAGCCCTCATCTGCCTGTAGCGCTTCTCTTATAAAAAGTTTGGGATATCCTCTTTTGTGTTCGCTTACCGGTTCGGTCCACTGACTTTTTCTAAAGGCCATTTCTTCCTCTGTGATATCGAGATGCAATTTTTTAGCGGAAATATCCAGGATGATCGTATCGCCATTTTTTACCAAAGCCAGAGCGCCTCCTATAGCGGCTTCAGGAACCACATGAAGAATAACGGTTCCGAAACTGGTGCCGCTCATCCTGGCATCGCTGATGCGAACCATATCCGTAATTCCTTTTTCCCTTAATTTTTTGGGTACCGGAATCATTCCCCATTCCGGCATTCCCGGAACTCCTTTAGGTCCGGCATACCGCAACACTAAAACAGAAGAGGCGTCAACCTCCAGCTTCTCATCGTCTATTCTATCCAGCATATCCTTATAATGCTCAAAAACAACGGCAATGCCTGTATGCACCAGTAGATGGGGAGATGCGGCTGAAACTTTAATAACGGCTCCCCTCGGAGCCAGATTTCCTGTTAATATGGCGATGGTGGGAGCGTTGATCACCGGGTCGCTTATAGATTTGATCAGTTCA
>JBDTVL010000420.1:0-3310 GCA_040007215.1 Flavitalea sp. | reverse complement strand
TAACCATCATGACCTTTATTGGAATAACCGAACATGACCGCATTTTTAATTTCTCCGCCTGCCACGCTGTATGGGCCAATAGTTGTTGCGCCATATATTCTTGCGCCCATTTTCACTGTCGCGCCTTCGCAAATAGCGACAGGCCCCCGGATCATTGAGCCTTCCATGATCTCCGCATGGCGCCCTATATATACCGGACCGCCAGAGGCATTTATAACGCAGTGGGATAAACGAGCGCCTTCTTCAATAAATATATTGCCGGCATCTATGGCCTGAACAGACGCAGGTAATGGCTGCGATTTTCTGCCTGTTGTAATAACCTCATAATCCTCCCGTATAGCCCAATCATTAACAGCGTAAATATCCCAGGGATACTGAATGATTTTTACGTCATCCCGGTCAGGAATATGCGTAAAAGCCCCATCGTCAGCCATAAGAGACTGAACAAACCGCCTTGAAGGAATAATATTTGAAGCAAGAATAAATGAGTTAGTCGGGATATCGTTTTCTTCTTCAGTAAGTTTTATTTTTTTACTTAACAGGGCTTCCCATTTCCCGCGGATGGTTAAAATACCAACCCTGATATCGGCTGCAGACCGGGTTAAGGTAAAAGGAAACAAATTCTCTTTTACTTCTTTATCTGTCAGAAACAGTTGGTTCATCATTTAAAACTACGATCAATTTGTGATCCTTAAATAAAAATCCCCTCCTGGAAACCAGGAAGGGACAATATGATAATAATAATCCTCCTCTCAAAGAGAAAATTATTTCTTTTCGTAGCGTTTTTTGAATTTATCGATACGACCCGCAGTATCTACCAGCATTTTCTGACCGGTAAAAAATGGATGGGAAGTATTGGAAATTTCCAGTTTCACCAGAGGGTATTCGTTCCCATCTTCCCATTTAATGGTTTCACGTGAAGCTGTAGTGGAACGGCTGATAAAAGAATTTCCGTTACTCATATCTTTAAATACAACGTACCTGTAATTTTTGGGATGAAGTTCTTTTTTCATAAACGTTTTTATTGTGAGGTACGGATTTTGCCGTACGGTTAAAAATAGAGCGCAAAATTAAACTAAATTCTGCTGAGAAACGAAAAAATCTCTTTAGTTCCTCATATTTATAAACTGGAGGGGAATACCCAGGTCAGATTCCTTGCTCAACCTGATCACTGCCTGCAGATCGTCGAGCTTTTTGCCGGTAACCCTGATCAGGTCATCCATGATCTGGGCTTGTACCTTTAATCCGCTGTCTTTAATCATTTTGGTGACTTTTTTAGCATCTTCCTGCTTTAATCCGTTTCTTATGCTCACTTCCTTTTTTACGATCTTTCCGCTAGGATAGCTGTCTTTGGAAAGATCAAATGCTTCCGGGGCAATACCCTGCTTATGTGCCCTGTTTACCAATACATCGGTTAACTGGCCCATTTTCATATCATCGTCAGTTTCTATGTTTAATTTGAATTCCTTCTTATCCAGGTCTATTACTACATGACTATTCTTAAAATCGAACCGGTTGGTTATTTCCTTTTTCACCACATTCACTGCATTGTCCAGGGCTTGTAATTCCACTTTACTAACAATATCAAATGTTGGCATATAAAAATTATTTACACAAAGGTAAGAAGCCGGGGGCAAATCCAGGGTGGACATAAAAAAAGCCCCTGTAGAAACAGGGGCTGTAACCAAAACTAACTGCTTATGAGAAAATTGAAAATATTAAGTGTCTGTATATATAAGACTCCGAACAGGGGAAAAAGTGGCGCTTTTATTTGTTAAAATTTTCAAAAAGCCTCAATTACCTCCCTTTACCCGGCTTTGCTCTTGCGAACCTTGCCTATTTCGCTGTCGATTATTGGCATTTACAGGCTTATCAAACCTGAAATTGAGGTTAACCATCCTGGAATCCCTCAAGTTATGAAACAGGATATCAGTCGATTTATAACTGATGCTTCCATTAGCCTTTGTAGTGTAAATAAGTCGCTGATAATCAAATTTATACTCAAATATCCGCGGTGCCTCCTGTTGATTCTTATACCTGCGGTAAAGATCAAGCCTGCGGTAAAGATCAAGCCTGATATAATTCTTATTAAGTGAAAAACTATAGTTGGTAAAAAGATTAATCCTATTGTTATGGTAGTTGAGCGAAAGACTTTCATTGGTTCGGAAATATTTTCCCTGCGAAGCGCCCAGGATAATATTGCCATTGAATCCCTTACCCTTGTTCTTTTTGGTTTTAATATTGATCACTCCTGAATTACCATCTGCGTCATATTTAGCTGGCGGATTTTTGCTCGTCAATAAACAATAAGAAGGGATCTACAGTGGTTTATTTGGCCTTTCTATTCAATATAAGGAACAGTATTGCTCCGGATAATACCAGTACAGAAGAGATCAGTTCGGCCTGTGTAGGATGAAACCCGAAAAGGTTATATTGGGTGTTCACCCTGATCTTTTCGATGAAAAAACGCTCAAGTCCATTAAGCATCAGGTAAACGGAAAACAGAGATCCTGGCACAGTGAGCTTGTTCCTGAGGGCAAAAAGTACGCAGGTTAATAATAGACAAATCAATGTTTCATAAAAAGCCGTGGGAAAAACAGGAATGGGCAGCTGGTTACAGTATTGACCGCTGCAGTCGCTGATCTTAACGCCTTCATTGATCACATTGTGAGGGAAATTATAGGCTACCATCCAATCGGGTAACCATGAAGGGGCTACAATATGTTTATGGTGGATCTGGTCAATACTGGTGAAGCCTGACTGCTGGAGATATATGTTGGCATGGGCATCCAGGGTTTTTTGAAAAGTGGCCGAATCGGCGGCTACCACTTTCCCTTCGGGGGTACTGGTGTACGCGCTGTTTAAAATACCCCAGTCGCCATCGCCGGAAACCTGGCATCCAATTCTGCCAATAGCATAGGCAAAAATCAGTGTTGGGGCCATGGCATCGCAAAGATGCCTGAAACCGATCTTATGCTTCCTGGCATAAAAGAAAATTGCTATGGCCGCGCAGATCAGTCCGCCGTAAAAAGTAAGTCCGCTAAACGACAACAATGCTTCCACAGGGCTTTTCCAGAACTCCGTCCAGTTTTCAAGATTATGGAAGATCTTGGCGCCGAGAAAACCGAAAACCGCGGCAAAGATCACGATATCTCCCACCCTGTCATGTGGCCAGATACGGATGCTGCGCTGCTCCGGCTTGGGAAGTTTTTGTTTATTTTTCTCCAACCATTTAATGACGGCAAAAATAACGCCCAGCGCCAATCCCGCAGGCAGATGGCCATCAAGTGAAAAAATGAATTCCTGGGGG
>JBDTVL010000419.1:0-3316 GCA_040007215.1 Flavitalea sp. | reverse complement strand
TCAACCCGCTGAAGGGTCACCAGTTCCTGCCGTTTATTGTTTTAGTGATTGATGAATTTGCCGACCTGATCATGACGGCAGGCAAGGAAGTGGAAATGCCGATAGCCCGTCTCGCCCAATTGGCGCGGGCGGTGGGTATTCACCTGATCATCGCCACCCAGCGTCCGTCCGTTAATATCATCACCGGTACTATTAAAGCCAACTTCCCCGCCCGTATCGCCTTTAAGGTATCGTCGAAGATCGATTCCAGGACTATCCTGGATACCGGTGGGGCGGAACAACTGATCGGGAAGGGCGATATGCTTATTTCTTATAATGGCGAGTTAACGAGACTTCAGTGCGCTTTTGTGGATACCCCGGAAGTGGAAAGCGTATGCGAATATGTGGGTAGCCAGCAGGGATATCCCCAGGCATTCCTTTTGCCTGAGTATGTGGATGAGAAGGAACTGGAGGGGAAAGACTTCAGCCTGCTGGAAAGAGATCCCCTGTTTGAGGAAGCAGCCCGGCTGATAGTCAATAATCAGGTGGGGTCAACCTCCTTGTTACAGCGAAGGATGAAACTCGGTTATAACCGGGCAGGAAGACTGATGGATCAACTGGAAGCGGCAGGAGTAGTAGGGCAGAACCAGGGCAGCAAAGCCCGGGATGTACTGATCAAAACCGAAGCCGACCTCAATCAGCACCTGGTGGGACTCGGTTAAATTATATGTTAATGTATTTTTAGGAGTAAACCGGTACGGTTCAAATCCAGTCTTACAATTGCCGCATTACCAATATCTTTGGGGCTATCTTATCATTAATTGTCAGCAATGAAAAAATTTTATCTGTTAGCAGGATTTTTGGCCGCCAGCTTTATAATTTTTGGCCAGGATGGTAATGACCCAGCCGCAAAAAAGGCGTTGGATGGCGTAAGCGCCAAGTTCAAGAGCTTTAAAGCGGTGCAGTCGGCTTTTACCCTGAAAATTGAAGATGCCAAAGGAAAAGCGCTGGGTAGCAAAAGTGGGATAGTATACATGAAGGGGCAGAAGTATCGGGTAAATATCACCGGTCAGGAAATATATAGCGATGGATCAACTATATGGACCTTCGATAAAGCGGCTAATGAGGTAACGATTACCCAGATCGATCCTTCCGGAACAGGTATGACGCCACAGAAAATATTTACTTCTTTCTACGATAAGGATTTTCTCTATAAACTGAATGGAGAAAAAAAGCAGGGTAACAAAATATTACAGGAAATTGAAATGACGCCCATTGATAAAACCAAGTCATTTCATAAGATATATGTGCTGATCGATAAAAAAAATCAGACTATATCCAATACCAGCATACTCGAGAAGAATGGCAATAAATATTCCTATACGGTGAACTCGCTCAATGGTAAGGCCCAGATCGGCGATGATATGTTTACTTTTGATAAGAAAAAATATCCGGGAGTAGAGGAAGTGGATCTTCGCTAATGAATTATTGATCTCCCCACCGGTATGATGTAATGTCTATTCCTGCCAGGTCAAGGATCCGGTCTACCACCGTTGTCGCGGCTTCTTCAATAGTGGAGGGCTTGCTGTAAAAAGAGGGCGTAGCGGGACAGATAATTCCTCCAGCCAGGGTAACGGTTTCCATATTTCTTATATGTATCAGGTTATATGGCGTATCGCGGATAACGCAGATCAGTTTTCTTCTTTCTTTTAGTACAACATCTGCAGCACGGGTGATAAGGTCTGAGGAGATGCCGCCGGCTATCCTGCCGAGGGTTCCCATAGAGCAGGGGGCGATGATCATCGTGTTGAACTGTCCCGATCCAGAAGCGAAAGGAGCCATGAAGTCCTGTGTAGTGTAAAATTTTAAAGGGTAATGTTCATAATGCTCATTGTCGAGTTCTGTGCGCCAGACCAGCCGGGCATTATCGGTCATCACCACGGCCAGGTCCTGCCATTGGTGTTTGAGCAACAGTAATTTTTCAATCAATAACTTCGCATAGACCGATCCGCTGGCGCCGGTAATAGCCAAGACAATTTTATGCATGGTATGGAGTTATTAAAATGATCAAATCAAAATTAGATGCAAACATTGAAACTACTTGTTTTGTTTTTAGGTATCGCTAATTTTTCTTTTTCACAGAAAGCGCATAATGGTCCTACCAAAGTGGCCTGGATAACGCTTGAGGAAGCCGCCGAGCAGCTGCAGAAGGAGAAAAAGCCAGTGCTGATCGATCTGTATACCGACTGGTGCGGATGGTGTAAGGTGATGGATAAAAAGACCTATAACGATAAAAAAGTAGGCGACTACCTGACCAGTAATTTTTATCCGGTTAAAATGAATGCGGAAGACCGCGGAGCTATTACCTGGATGGGGAAAAGCTATGTTTTTAACCCTGAATATAAAACCCACAATTTTGCTTTATTCCTGACCAACGGCAATCTGTCTTATCCAACCACGGTGATATTGCCGGCAGATGGTTCGGAACCGCAGGCTATTCCGGGATACCTGGAGCCTCACGATCTTGAATTGGTGGTTAGATATTTTGCAGAAGGAGGATATGGCAAAACGCCATTTGAAGAATATCGCAAAAAGTTTAAATACAGTTGGTAAAAAAGCGCTAAAAAAAATTAATGTATAATTGACTCTTATCAATTTAACGTACATGATCATTAAAACGATGCAGGCTAAAATGATGTTTCAACATTATCATCTTACCTTTGCGTTTTCATAGGATAAGGTTTAATGGTTCATGGTATCTGATTAGTACCGGCCTCCTTCGGGAGGCTTTTTTTATGCGAATCAGTCATGTATTAAACGCTGGCCATATCCGGGATAGCTTCCATTTTATAATCTCCCGCATCTAATTTTTTCTTGGTCTCTTCGAAGGCTCTCAGCGTTGTATCAATATCTTCTGCTGTATGCGAAGTAGTAGGAATAAGCCTGTAAATGATATGTCCTTTTGGAATAACCGGGTACAACACAATAGAGCAGAAAATGTGATAATGCTCGCGAAGATCCATCACCATAGCGGTGGCTTCTTCTACTCCGCCTGTCATATAGATTGGCGTAACGGGAGAATCTGTTTTGCCTATATCAAAGCCTTTTTCTTTTAATCCTTTTTGAAGCAGTCGTACATTATTCCATAATTTTTCCCGTAACTGCGGCGTTGAGCGAAGTAGTTCCAGCCTTTTGAGATTGCCTACTACTATAGGTAAGGGAAGGCTTTTGGCAAAGATCTGCGAACGGATATTATAGCGGATATAATCGATGATATTCTTTGGCCCCGACAGGAAAGCGCCTATGGAAGCCATTGATTTTGCGAAGGTGGAGAAGT
>JBDTVL010000418.1:0-3318 GCA_040007215.1 Flavitalea sp. | reverse complement strand
CAAATTCGGGTGTGCCCATGAAAATGATACGTAAACGTGGAGTTGGAAGCGCGGGAATTGTTTCTTTGGTCAGCGACATTATTCGAAATCTTTATAGAGCAGGTATTTCCTGCGGATCTTTTTAAAATTCACCAGGTCTTCCTGCCAGCTTTGACGTATATTTTCTTCAGAAATGCCTTTCTTTACCTGGCTGATCAACAGATCATTTCCGGCAAGACGATTGAAATTCGCACCGCTATTAATGAAAAAACTATCTTTCCCCGGAAAAAGCGAATAGGCTTCCAGCAGCCATTTCAGCTGAATTTTTCCATCAGTCTTTTTTAATACATCTTCTGACGGTCCTCCAAGGTCCCATCCATAACACAACTGGTTTAACAGCTTAGGACTTTTCGCGCCGGGTATACTGCGAGGCGTAAAACTATACATGGTTTTTGGAAGAAGCGGATGACCGAAAACCTGGAATGCCCTGTTTGTTCCACGGCCTTCGCTTAATGCTGTTCCTTCAAAGAAACAGGTAGAAGGATAGAGGTAAACGGACGCCATATCGGGAAGGTTAGGCGATGATTTGATGGGTAACTGGTATTTGCTGCTATGCGTATAATTGTCACAGGGTATCACGGATATTTTCACTTTCGGCGAACTGGCGCCCAAAAAAGTATGCAGCGAAGAGTCTATCCATTTTTCACCGATCAGCATCATTCCATATTCTCCAATTGTCATTCCATAAACAACAGGAACCTGTTGCATGCCGAGAAATGATTTGAATGGTCGTTTCAACACGGGGCCATCCACATAAAATCCATTGGGATTTGGTCTGTCCAGTATGATCAGTTGTTTGTTGAGTTTTATTGTCGCTTCGATCAGGTCCTGTAGCGATGAAATATAGGTAAAGAACCTGGCGCCTACATCCTGGATATCAAAAAGGATAACGTCAATATCTTTTACATCATCAGCCGAAGGCTTTCTTTTATTGCCGTATAACGAAATCACCGGGAGGCCCGAGCCGGGATCCACAGCATTGGAAACATGCTCGCCTGCATCGGCGGTTCCCCGAAAGCCATGTTCAGGCGCGAATATTTTTTTGATATTAACGCTCCTGCTTAAAAGGGTATCTACCAAGTGAACATTGCCCACCATAGAAGTTGGATTGGCAAAAATGGCCACGCGTTTATCTTTCAGCAGCGGCAGGTAAAGATCCAAACGTTCGGCGGCGGGAATAATCTTTTCCCCGACAGGAAGAGTTTTTTCCGCAGGAATGATTTTTGAAGCATTATTTACTGAAGGATGGCTGGTAACGCCGGTTTGCGCGCAGCTAATATAAAAGAATAATAGAAAGGGATTAAATAAGAGGATTTTACGCATATAAAAAGTTCATGCTTAATGGAAAACAAAAGTTGTCAATAATGACGGTTAAAAATAGGAACATACCCCGAAAATTCTTTAAAAACTTTTGTTGGCGGATGAGAATTATTGCCATTACTTTGTCGGCCTCGTAAAATAATTATCAAAATAATAAAAACTGACATGCAACAAGTAAAATCAGGAGATACTGTAAAAGTGCACTATAGCGGTCGTTTATCAGACGGAACCACTTTCGATAGTTCTTCGGGCCGCGAGCCGCTGGAATTTAAAGTGGGCAGCGGACAGGTCATTAAAGGGTTCGATGATGGCGTAACAGGAATGTCAGTGGGCGATAAAAGAACGGTTCAGATACCGGTGAACGATGCTTATGGTCCTAAAGATGAAAGTATGGTGGTGGAATTTCCAAGATCAAATTTTCCTGAAGATCTTAAGCCTGAAGTAGGTATGCAATTGAATATGACTAATGGTTCAGGCCAGGTTATCCCGGTTGTGATCATGGAAGTGGCAGAGGACAGCGTTATTCTCGATGCCAATCATCCACTGGCAGGCCAGGAGCTTATTTTTGATATCGAACTGGTAGGTGTTGATGGCGGTTCGCTGATCATTATGCCATAAGCGCAAAAGCTTGATTTACATAGATTGTAGGTATATTACCTTAACAGGTTGAAAAAAACTTCCCGGCATTTGCATACCGGGAAGTTTTTTTTTACTTTAGTGACAAATCTATCCTATGAAGATGCCAAAAGCCATGGCCTTGCTGATAGCCGTTGCCTGCTCCAGCCTCTCGCTCCATGCACAATCATCCGCCACCTATATAGTTTCGCAAAGAGCCCTGTTATTTGCCGACAGCCTGATCAATGCTTTTAAGCATAGTCGCTGGGAGGAATATGTCGCCATCAGTTATCCTGGCGCAGTTCAGTATTATGGAGGTAAGCAGGGGTTCCGCGAATATGTGCAGCGAACCAGGTTATTGAATAACGACCTGGAAGAAAACCCCGAGAAAATACAATTGATGCAAATAACGAATGATGATTCGCAGGAATGGCAATGCGTGATCAAAAAAACGAGAGAAACTTTTGTTGACGGAAAAAAAGCCGTTGTTCTTTCGTATATGATCGGTCAGTCGAAAGATAAGGGACAGAACTGGACCTATTTTGATGTGTCTTATAACTCAGTTGAAAACATCGCTTATATAATGCCAGATGTATTCGCTGGATTAACGGTGCCGGACCGTCAGGTTATTTACGAAACGAATTTTGTTCGGACGCCATGAGGCCTCTATTTGGCATAGCGCTTAGCCAGCCATAGTCCGGCTAGTCCCCAGCCTGCAACAGCATCAATAAGACTTGCCCACAAATCGAAAGTTTCATAAAAAATATGAGTGGTGTATGGGATATTCAGAAACACGATCAGCCCAACCATTACAGACGACAGCCAGATGGTTGAAAAACGCGGATCAGGTATTTTAGCAAGTATCCAGCAGAATAAACCCATCATAATAATATCAACGATCAGCGCCCTTGAAATAGCTGAGGCCATATCATTCTTCATTTCTTTATGAAAAGCGATAAGCGCCCAGGGCTTACCCACACCGGTTTTCATCATCTTACTCGCTTCATCCATCGATGTGCCTGCGGGAACTGTCGGTAACATATACTGACCGTTTATCACTAGTTGTGAATCGAGATAATGTAAGATCTCTGTTTGTTTGGGCGAATACTGATTGGCTGGGCGGTGAAGATCAATAATAGTCCAGGAAATCGTTTGACAGACGAATATAATAAGCCCTGCAATGACCGGACCAAGTATTATTTTTTTCATAATGCATACAATTATGGTATTTAAAAGGTAAGAAGTTTTTTAAATTTAAAAAAATCAGGCTTTTTCGGAGACCGAAGAAGAGTTTGCAGCGCCATACAGATAACAGAAAATACCGATGGGAATAATCAGCAGCCC
>JBDTVL010000417.1:0-3327 GCA_040007215.1 Flavitalea sp. | reverse complement strand
TGAGCAAGACCCGCAGAAAGCAATATAATTAACAGCTTTTTCATAATAAATGTTTTACAAATAATTAGACGCTTAAACGACAGGAAAGTTAAAAGGGGTTGTGGGTTATAACGTTTCAATAACAAGTAAACACAAAATCTTAAAAAAAATCATAATTTTTACTTCATTTCTGCGTTTAATATTTGTGCAATTATATACCCCATAAATAACGTGGAAACATTACTCGGTCTATGTTCTATTGCTATCCTGATGTATGTCGGATATAAACTATATCCCGAACATTTTCAAAGTAATCCGCCCAATCGTTTTACGGAAAAAAAAATGAAATTCGGGCCTGTCCTACCCTTTCTGGCTCCATTAAACCAGGAACCCATTCCCCATAATTTAACCAGGGAGTATACCTTTGAAAAATTCATTGTAGACAAGTTTAATCTTGATTACTTTACCTGTATTGACTGGAAACGAAGCAAAGCGCATAAGGATACGCTTCGCGAATCCACCTATTATCCTAACCTGGAATATAAATACAGGGATAAATACAATAGTGTTTCCTTCGCCGTTGAATGCAAATGGCAAAATTTATTCCTGAACGATTCCATCAATTGGGCCGATCATCATGAAATATCTACTTACCATCAATACCAGAACAATAAACGGCTAGCTATTTTTATTGTTATCGGCGTAGGTGGGTCGCCTGAAAATCCCCGGGAATTATTTATCGTTCCACTGGATAAAATAAAACCGCAACAGGTTTTATTGACGCAATCATTCCTGAAACCCTATAAGAAATATAATATCCAGAAGAACTTCTTCCTCTACCCGGATGCCATGGAGCTTACCTGAATGCTGGAACAGGGTCAATCTTTATTTTTTCCTCAGCATTTTTTATGGATGATTTGTCAAGGTGCAACAGTGTAAAAAATTCTTCTTCTGCAAATTCCTTCACCCCTCCCGGAGGCAGATCAAGTAACAGCATATCTTCAATAGAAACACGGATCAACCGCTGACAGCGATGACTGACGGAGAAAACCATTTTTCTTACCTGGTGAAACCGCCCTTCCGTAAGCGTAATGAGCAACCACGAACTTTCATCATAAACATATTTTTGAAAAGGCAGCTTCCATAGATGGTCCGGCCGGGAAACCAGTTGCACATCGCAGGGAGGAGTTGTATACCGCTCTCCTCCTTTAATACGGATCGATATTCCCGTACGCAGACGCTGCAGGTTTTCGGCATTTATCTTATTCTTAACTTGTACCAGGTAGGTTCTTTTATGCGGGACTTTACTTTGAAAAAGCAGGGCAGTTATTTTTTTGTTGGTCGTTAAGAGCAATAAACCCTCAGAATTTTTATCAAGCCTTCCCACGGCATGAATGCCTTCAGGGAAATCAAAAGCTACATCGCCCAGTAATGTAGTAGGATGAGTACTGATAAACTGGGAAGTCATACCATGAACTTTGTTCAGCATAAAATAACGGGATGGCGCTGCGATCATACGGAAAGATAACGATTATCAATTCTGATTATTTTTATACATTCACCAATAAAATAAAACGGATATGAAATATTTACTGATCCCTTTTTCTTTTTTCCTGCTATCCGCGGGCGTATATCTTAAAGGATATAAAAGTCTTTTTAATGGAAAAGATCTTACTGGCTGGACTATTCATGGAACCGAAAAATGGTATGCGAAGGATGGCGAATTGATTTGCGAAAGCGGTCCTGACAAAGAATATGGTTACCTGTCTACCGACAAACAGTACAATAATTTTATCCTGGATTTGAAATTTAAGCAGGAAGCCAATGGAAATAGCGGTGTATTTATCCGTTCTGGAATAGAAGGCACTAAAATAAGTGGATGGCAGGTAGAAGTAGCGCCTCCGGATAATCATACTGGCGGCATTTATGAATCGTATGGCAGAAGCTGGCTGATCCAGCCAAAACCGGAGGACGAAAAGGCGCTGAAAATGGGCGAATGGAATACTATGCGTATACAGGCGATCAATGACGAAGTAACTACCTGGCTGAACGGCAAACAAATGGTGTATCTGAAAGATGAGAAGATAGGACAAGGCAAAGGATTCATCGCTTTACAGATACACAGCGGCGGCGGTATAAAGATCAGGTGGAAAGACATACTGATAAAAGAATTGAAGTAGACAATGCTGTCTGAATTAGTCTTCCGGCCATCAATAAAACCGGTTTTTAAAAGTTCAGCGCGGTTCCTTTAAAATCTTTCTCCCGTACAAATCCAAAATAACGGGAGTCCATTGCATTACTACGATTATCTCCAAGCAGGAAGTAAGCATGTTCAGGAACTGCGATGGGTCCAAAATGATCTATGTTCCAGGGTTGCTGAAATTGCTTTTGAATATAGCTGTCTGGAATTGTTTCCGGAAGCAGGTAACGGTGTAAAAGTCCAGGCTTGAGCGACACCAACTTATCTGCATACGTGATCATGATGCTGTCGGTCTTTACGCTATCCGCATTTAAGATTGGAACTGCGGCATTAGCGGAAATATTCATGCCTAGTGTATCTCTGGAATGAATCAGGTAACTGTGGCTTAAGGTCAATAAAGAATCAGCCCTGCGGTTATTCACCCAAAGATTGCCGTTCCTGATTTCAACAGTATCTCCAGGGATTCCGCAAACTCTAAGCATCCAAAGGGGGCTTCCCGGTTGCGTATTATTTTGAAATACGACAAAATCGAACAGGGAAGGTTTTTTGAGAATAGATGACAAAACTATATTTCTTGCTTTTACGGTCGGCTCATTGGCTATGGCATTAAACCGTGTAATATGAAGGGCATAGGTGATGCTGAGAAGCATCACTATGGCGATCGCCAGCGCTATGATCATGGTAATAGTTCCAGCTGAGGTCCATGCAATTTTTTTACTTTCCATTATTCTAAGCTAACCAGATTTCCTGGAATCTGTTCGTTTAGCCGAAAGCAAAATGGCTTACAGTAGATTTTTTTTATTTCTTATAACTTTGTAGTGACCCAGCATGGCATAAACAGATTTTTCTTGCTTTCGAAAACAGTCAATTACTTATGATCAATGGCTCTATTTATTAATAACCAATTGGCGATACAAATATGGGTACCTCAAAAAATGGCCTTGTACGGTGAGGTGATCTCGTCTGGAGTATCGTCAATGATCTCTTTAGGAATGTCTTTTCCCAAAACCTTAGTTGGGCGCTTGGCTTTTTATTTGTCAGCGATTACATCCAAGCCAGATCGCAACTAAATATAAAAGCCCTCCGATCGTAAATTCGGAGGGCTTTGTGACCCTGTCAGGATTCAAACCTGAAACCTCTTGATCCGT
>JBDTVL010000416.1:0-3336 GCA_040007215.1 Flavitalea sp. | reverse complement strand
AAATTAATATTTTTTACTGGAGCGGGCAGATCGGGATATTGGAAGAATCCATTCGCTACATCAAGGTTTACCGTGTACGCCGGGAGTTTATCGCCCGACATAATTCCTTTTACCACCCCATTAAAGATAACCTTGCCTTCCGTTTTTATTTTTGAAAAATCTTTCTGGTATACAACAGGGATCAGCGAAAGAATATTCTTGAAATCAGTGGATGGAGCATTGAAGCGGATATCCATATTATAGGCGCTATCATTCATGATCTGGAAGAAACCTTCTGAAGCGATCTTCAATTCATTCAGCGCTATATCATCCGTTTTAAAGGCATATTTATTTGTTTTGTTATCTATCTGTATATCCACGCCCACACTGGCTTTCGTATTCACCAAATAGGTTATGGCCCCATAAACAAAATTTACTGCATCAGCCGATGTTTTTGTTTTTAAGGTGAAGGCATCTGCATTGAAATCGCCGCTGCCTTGATGATTAAGATGAAATACCTCACTGCTCATTACCGAGGCAGAATCTATGTACGACAAGTAGCCATCTTCAATCGCATAACGTTCCAGTTCCATGTGAAAGGGTTTTTCTTCAGCGGCTACAGAAACGGTATCCGGTTTCATGATATCCCAGTTGGCTTTACCAGTCTTAGGAACAATGGCATGTATGCGGGGTTGTGTTATATCTATGGAATATATTTTCATGTCGCTGCCCCGGATGACGCTCATGAGGTTCAGGGCTACATCGATCTTTTTGGCCCACAATAAAGTGTCGCCGGCAAACCCCCCATTTCCTGTTATGCTGAGTTCTTCAACGGAAACGGACACCCTGGGAAATTTCCTGAAAAGAGAAACATCCACGCCTTTAAAATCAGCTTTAGCGTTGATCCTTTTATTGATTTCAGATTTTACGAGTTCTATGATCTTTCCCCTAAAAAGAAAGGGAGCGGTAAAAAGAACAGCGATCAGCAATAGTAAAATAATCCCGGTTATCTTTAGGAATTTCTTCATGGTCATTAGATTTTAATACTAGGTTGCAATTGCCTACTTAAACGAATTTCAGTAGGACCCATTGTCCTGGAACGCAAAGTTAATGCGTCAAATTTCCTTTAAACAGAAAAATAATGAAAAAACCGGGCCTGCCTTGTCTGCGGTTAGATCAGCCCTGATCAGAAAGGGTGGTTTTTAAGGAAGGAATAAGCTCTTGGGACTTCTCTCTTTCTTCTGCTATAGCTTTCAGGGAATGGATACAGACGTTCAATTCATAGCCTATCAGCAGGATAAGCGAATTGATATAAATCAGGAACATGAGTATCAGCAGGGTTCCTATGGATCCGTAAACTTTATTATAGGATGCAAAATTGTTTATCCAGAACGAAAACACATAAGTGGAAAGCACTACCAGCAAAGTGGCAAATATTGCACCCGGCGAAGCCAGTTTCCATCTTTTGGTCATGGCAGGGGCATATTTATAAATGATGCCAATAGAATATAGAACAAGCAGAATGATGATGATACCCCTTACTGAATACAGCAGCCAACGGATCACAGGGTTATTGATATTCATACTTTTCATGAGGTAACGGAATAACTCGCCCTGGGTAACGAGCAGGGTTACGGTAGCCATGATCAGCAATATTAATAGGGTAGTGAGTCGAATAGCCGTCCATCTTTCGCCGAGAAAGGTTCTTTGTTTTACAATAACCAGCGACCGGTTAAAAGAGCGCATCATAGAAAGCACTGCATTGGAAGCATAATACACCGCCAGAATAAAACCAATAGAAAGAAGCCCGGAACGGGGCGTATTTAAAAAGTCATTCAGAAAGTTAGCCACCAGTTTATAGGTGTTTTCATTAGGCGCAACAGATTTAGTCAGATCCAGCAATTCAATGGTGATTTCCCGGGAGATGGGCATATAAGGAATAAGCGTGCATAAAAAGATCGTCGCTGCAGGTATGGCCATAAGGAAATTAAAAGATACAGCCGATGCCCGGTCGCTGATGCCTACTTTGTTCATCTGCCCAATAAAAAAAATGATCACATCATACAACGGCACTTTTTCAAAACGAGGCAGACAAATCTTTTTACTTTTGTCTACCAGGAATTTTACCGGCGTAGAATTTAATATGATACGTTCCAGTTTTATCATTGTTGATTTCCTGTGTCTTCAGCCACCGAATGTTGTTTATGCTGTTGCAGCCGGGTAAGGGCCTGCTGGTATTCTTTCGCATATTTAAGATGATCTGCGTATGTTTCAGTGAACACATGTTTCTGCGTAAAATCTTTACTGGCCACGAAGAAAAGATAATTGGTACGTGGAGAATTCAATACTGCATCAAGGGTTTTTAAAGATGGAGTACAGATTGGTCCGGGAGGCAGACCCTTATTTCTATAGGTATTATAAGGAGATTCAAAGGCCAGATGTTTTTCATAAATACGGGTAAGCGCAAAATCGCGAAGAGCGAATTTTACGGTAGGATCTGCGCCCAGGTTCATATTTCGCTGCAGCCTGTTTAAATATACGCTGGCAATATTTCCTTTTTCGGCGTCATAATTGGTTTCTTCTTCAATTATAGATGCAAGGATATAAGCGGTGGTTGGGTTGAGTCCAAGTGAATCTGCTTTCTGTTTACGCTCATCCGTCCACACTTTTCTATATTCTGCAAATAGTTTTTTAAAAATACCTGCTGGAGGAGTGGTCCACAGATAAGTATAGGTATTGGGAAAGATAGCGGTCATTACTGTAGCAGAATCCAGCTCATATTGTTTAAGCGTATCCAGGTTATTGATATAACTGATGATCAGCGCAGAATCGCATTCAAATTTTTTGCCGATAATGGAAGCCAGTTGCTCCTTGGTTCTTATTTTGGTGATCACCAGGTTAACCGGCGACTGCTTACTGTTGCGTAACATTCTTGCAATATCTAAAAGGCTCATCCCATTATTGACCTGGTAACGTCCGGGTCTGATCTTTTCCCATACGCCCATCTGACGGGCGAGAAAACAAAAAGAGATAGGGTTGCTGACCAGCTTTTCCTCTTCAACAGTTTTCATCACCTCATCCTTTGTGGCATGACCGGTGTGGATATACAGAAATTTTGTTTTCTCGCTGAAAGGGGTATTGGATAAAAAGAACCGACCTGCTATTGCCGCCGTCACAAGCAACAAAATGACTACGCCAAGTATTAATCTTTTGATCATAGATTACCGATTGCATTGTAAATTATACAAAAAACCCTGCTTCGATAGCAGGGTTAGTATGAAAAGGTAGTCAAATTATTTTAAGGTTTTGCGGGAGCCGGAGCCTGCTGTTGTACGGGAGCAGGAGCTGATTGCGTTG
>JBDTVL010000415.1:0-3344 GCA_040007215.1 Flavitalea sp. | reverse complement strand
CGCCCGCAAAACGAATAGATATATTTTCTGAAAAAGGGGCTAAAGCCAATAGCCCGTTTGTTGTATTTCCAGCGGCTGGCTCTTCAATAAATTGCAATTGTCCGCTTTCCCGGATCGGTAAAATATTTTCCTTCAGAAAAGAAGCTTTCTCACGGTCATTAGGATTTACCGCCCAGTCCCAATGCGTTTTATTGCTCCAGTAAATGGCGTTCTTAAAAACCGGAACCAGTTTTTCCTCTTCTCTTACAATACATCCGCCGCAATGGTCAAAATGAAGATGCGTGAGGAATACATCGGTGATATCGCCGATGGAAAAACCTTTGGCTTTTAATGAACTTTCCAGCGAATCGTTGCCATATAAATGATAGTGTCCAAAGAATTTTTCGCTCTGTTTATTACCAATACCGGTATCGATCAGTATCAGTCGGTTGCCTTCTTCTACCAACAGGCAGCGCATAGCCCAGTTACAAAGGTTTTGTTCATCGGCAGGGTTGGTTTTGTTCCAGATCGATTTGGGCACTACGCCAAACATAGCTCCGCCATCTAATTTGAAATACCCGGTATTGATCACATGAAGCATGAGCGTAAATTAATTTAAAAGTAGAACCTGCAGGCGTATTTTATTTCCCGCGAAGCGGTATTACCCAAAGGCAGCTTTGTATTAGTTATGCCGGTTTTTTCTCTTTACCGGAAGCCCGGAGCATCCAGCCCAGATACAAAAAGCCTGTAAAGAAAAAAACCATCAGCGCCAGTACCGAATTGCGCATGGAGCCGGTCACCTCTTCCACATAACCGAAACTGAACATTCCGATCACCAGCGCAATCTTTTCCGTTACATCAAAAAAGCTGAAGAAGGAAGCGGTATCTTTTGTTTCCGGCATCAGGTTGGCATAGGTGGAGCGGCTCAGCGACTGCATGCCGCCCATAACCAGTCCTACTACCGCGCCCAGTGCATAAAACTGCAGATCGGTATGAATAAAATAAGCGCCACCGCAAAGCCCCACCCAGATCATCGAGGTGGCCATCAGCGTTTTGATATCGCCATATTTTTCTGCGGCACGGGAAATGATAATGGATCCGGGTATGGCCACCAGTTGTATGATCATGATGGTGATGATGAGTTTATCTGTGGGCAGTTTCAGCTCTTTCGATCCAAACTGCGTTGCCGCCAGGAATACGGTCTGTATACCGGCGCTGTACCAGAAAAAAGCATACAGAAAACGTTTAAGCTGCGGCATCGATTTTACCAGTAGCCATACTTTCTTCAGCTCTGTAAAACCGCTACGGAATATATTGGTCTGCCGTCGTTCCGGGGAAACAGGACCATTAGGCAAAAGACGAAAAGGGATCTCTGCAAACCCAAGCCACCAGATGCCCACCAGTACAAAGGATATACGCGCCGGCAAGTAGTTTTTTTCAAAGGAAGTGGTTAACCCGAACCATTCGGGAAAGAAAACCAGGATCAGGCAAATGATCTGCAGCAGTACGCTGCCGGTATATCCCCAGCTATATCCGCGGGCGCTTACGCGGTCCCTGAGTTTTTCAGGAACCAGGTCGGGCAGGTAAGAATTATAAAACACAAGACTGGCCCAGAAGCCTATACAAGAAATAAACATGCAGAAGATACCTGCATAAAGCGATGCAGGGCTTAGTTCAACGCCGCCTCCGGGAACTTTGTGCGGGCTGAAGAAATAAAGGCAGGCGCAGGATACGCTGCCAACAGTGCAGAAAAATCGCATGAAATTCTTTTTGTTTCCTCTTGAATCGGCAATAGCGGTCAATACCGGAGAGATCACCGCCACCAAAATAAAAGCCGTTCCCAGTACATAATTGTATAGGGCGGTATTCACAAAACTTCTTCCAAGAAAACGTACTTCATTATTAGTGGCTGGATTGCGGGTCACCGCTTCGAAGTAAGCGGGGAAGATGGTAGAAGTGATCACCAGGTTATAGGCCGAATTTGCCCAGTCGTACAGGCACCAGGCATTAACAACCTTTTTGGAAGCGATGTACATGCAAAGAGTTTTGAGATTATTACGCGATCACTCCCTTCCATATCAGGATTAGCAGTATGATGCCTGCAATGATCCGATACCATCCAAAAACACGAAATCCATGTTTCTGTAAGAATCCGATAAAGAATTTAATGGCCAGTAAAGCCACTACAAAGGCTACAATGTTTCCGACGATAAAGGCAATAGTATTTTGTGAAGAAGCCATGATCAGTGAGTAACCTTTCAATGGAGGGCTGCCATCGGGGTTCCAGTTTTTGAGTACCAGCGAATAACCGGTGGCTGCAGCCATAGTGGGAACGGCTAAAAGAAAAGAAAACTCAGCCGCTAAGCGTCGGGTGAGTTTCTGTGTCATACCGCCGATAATGGTGGCCGCGCTTCGGCTTATGCCGGGAAAGGCAACGGCCAGCACCTGGAACATACCGGTGATGAATGCACGGGGATAAGTGATATCGGCTTCATTATCGATGCTGGTCCGGGTAGCGAAAAACTTGTCGGTGAATAATAACACAATGCCGCCGGCAATAAACATCCAGGCTATAAAAACGGGGTTGCCGAGTTTTTCATCAATGATATCATCGAATAGTTTCCCAAAGATCAGGGCGGGGATCACCGCTACCAGCAGCTTTACATAAAATACAGGGTTTTTAAAATCGAAGAATTTTTTCCAGTACAGTACCACTACAGCCATGATGGCGCCAAGCTGTATGGATACTTCAAATAATTTGGTGAACTGTTCTTTATGAATGCCGAAAAGCGAGCTGGTAATAACCATATGCCCGGTGGAAGAGATGGGAAGGAACTCGGTTATTCCTTCAACGATGGCAATAATAATGGATTCAAAAAGATTCATCAGCGGTTAGGCCTTGGGTTTACGGAAGATGGCATATACTTCAATGGCCAGTCCTATAAGAATAAGTATAGGCGCTAAAGTGATGCGCCTGAAGCTATACACCTCTTTAGGATTGAAAACATTAGGGTCGGCGCTTTTGCCGCCGGCCATTAAAATAAGGCCAAGAGCTATCACAACTATGCCTGCGATGATCCAGGTATAGTTTTCCTTTCCAAATAAACTGTTTGCCGGGGTGGGAACATTAACGGCAGGTTTCTTTTCGCTCATGGTGATTTTTTAGCAGCGCAATATAGGCATTCTATTAATAAAGATCGTCCAGTTTCATCTTCAGGTACTTGATCACGCTGCGATGGGTGCTGAATACGCTGATGCCTATGCCCAGCATGATCAGGAAGACAAAAAGCAGGATTAATTTGCTGTTATCTCTCAGGTCCTTTAAATAAGGCTGAAGTTTGAAATATCCGGACGATCGGAAGTAG
>JBDTVL010000414.1:0-3356 GCA_040007215.1 Flavitalea sp. | reverse complement strand
CTTTCTCACCAATATCGACAACCTGCTGCGCACCGCCCCCGACCAGTATTCATCGCTCAGCGGCAGGGACCTCATAAAGAAAAAAGTAAAACGGCTGGTGTCCATGGCCGGCATCTTTCCTTCCGGCAGAGAGTTTAATGTATATGCAGATGCCCAGGCTGCGCAGGCCGTATTTAATAACTGGCCAACGCCGGTAATATTCAGCGGATTTGAAATAGGATTGAAAATCAGGACGGGCATTCCGCTGATTAATAATGAGGCTATCACCGCCAGCCCAATAAAAGACGTATTCCGCATTTCCATTCCTTTGGATCAGGAAGACAGCCTGGGAAGAATGAGCTGGGATGAAACCGCCGTCCTCACCGGCATACTGGGACCAGCAACTTATTATACGCTGCATGAAGGCGCCATGGTCGTTAACAACGATGGCAGCAACAGCTGGAATGACAAGTTAAAAAAACAGCAATCTTACCTGGTAGAAAAAGCGCCGTATGAAGAAGTGCAGACGCTTATCAATAACCTGATGATGCATCAGCCGAAATAAGGACACCCATTTCTGACCGCCAGACAGCGGAAAATAATTTTCGTGTATACATCTGTGATAGTAACGAAAGCAGTTCTTAGTCAAAAAGACACTTTCGGTATGCTTCTGAAAAACTCATGCTTAACTTCCACGCAGAAATATTAATGGTAGCCAGTAATAATAGCATCATATCCCCTTCGTGCAGGAACTCAACGCGTGAACTGCAGCATCCATTCATACATATTTTTGTTATCTTCCTTATAAGCGGGATCGGTGGCTTTTGTCCAGGCATCATGCCCACCGGTATCCCAGAGGGTCATACGTACCAGCGGATCAGGATGCCAGGAGTTAATAATATTGACATACCTGATGGTAGAATTAACGGTAACGGAACTATCATCGCGGTTATGAAAAGCCCAGGCAGGAACATCAGCCAGCGCTATTCTTTTTGCTGCGGCGCTATCGGCCCAGGAAGCGCCCGATATAGGAACAATAGCGGCAATAGAAGATCCTGATTTAGCGGCAAACTCCCAGGTAGCGCCGCCGCCCATGCTCAACCCGGAAATATAGATACGTGCATTGTTGATACGGTAATGAGATTTGGCATAATCCAATAATGATTGCATATCATTAGGCGTGGGCCATATCTTGAATTGAGGAGATACAATAACAAAAGAAAATGTTTCACCATTCACGGTAAAACTGGGTGGAAATCTTTTTTCATTCAGCATCCTGGGAATGGCATGTTTCAATACGAGTGGAAGATCGGAAACGCCGTTGCCCAGTTCTCCGCCGCCATGAACAAATATAAGCAGGGGGTAGTCAATGCCAGTAGTATCATATCCAGCAGGAAGTGCTTCATAATACCCTGCGCAGTTGGTATTCACATCGGCAAACACCGCTTTCTGCTGGTAAGCCAGCGGATCAGGAACAACAGGAATGGTATCGTTGGGGTTGTTGCCTCCCGGAGTAGTATCATGCGTTTCCGAATCTGTGGGATCGGGAATAACAGGTTTAAGATTTTTCCTGCACGAAAATAATACAGCCGAAATTAATACAGCGATAACCGCCATCTTTCTCCATCCACTCATAACGCGCAAAAATTGTTCATCTGGAACAAATTTACGCGATAAATGCAAAACCTGTTCCAGTTATTTAGCGGTTACACGGCGCTGAAAACCCAGCATCCACTCATATATATTCTTGTTATTTTTCCGGGTGTCAGGGCTATAGGCCTTGGTCCAGGCATCATGTCCTCCTGTTGGCCAGGTGGTTATGATTGCCGGCGTAGCCGGGTTCCAGCTATTTATCTTACTTACATAATCCCTGGAATAGGAAACGGGAACGGTTCCATCATCATCATTATGGAATGCCCAAACGGGAAGGTTAAAGGAAGCGATATTATGCGCGCGGGTATTATCGGGCCAGGAGCCGCCGCAGATCGGCGCAATTGCCGCAATGGAAGCGCCATACTCGGCAGAAAATTCCCAGGTAACGCCTCCGCCCATACTCAGTCCTGTTACATAGATACGATTGGTATCGATCCTGAAATGATCCCGCGCATAGCGCAAAACATCATTCACATCGGCATTTGAAGGCCATTTTTTAAACTGCGGCGCTATTACCACAAAAGAATGAGACTCGCCATTAACGGTAAACTCCGGCGGAAACGCCTTTTTATTGATCAGCCTGGGTAATCCGGCCCTCAGCATATTAGGCAGATCGCTGGTTCCATTACCCAGCTCGCCGATGCCATGAATAAAAAGGATCAGCGAATATTTTTTTGAGCTTGAATCGTAACGGAAAGGCAACGCTTTATAAAATCCCGCACAGTTGGCATTGATACCTGTACTGACTGCCGTTTGAATAGCCGGTTTTGTTTCCGGCGTACTATCGGTGGCGCTTAGCGAAATATCTTTTTTGCCGCAGGAGCCGAGGATGATCAGCATAATAGCCATGGCAGCGAAGGCCCGGAGGTTCGTTTTCATAGGTGGATTTTGATGCTAACGGGTTCCGGGTGGCCTAAATTGCCATAAACCTGTTAAAAACTGATAAACCTGGCGCAACAGGCCAGGCCTTCCCGAATTGACAATAACTTTCCCATCAGCGGAACAAAAGAAGGGGCCTCAGGGGCAGTTTACTGCGTAAAAACGCTTTGGCACGCCGTTGGACTATACCTAATCGGTTTTTCATAGGATATTGGATTTTAAAACACAGGGCTGGATTTTTATCCTGGCCCTTTTTTTATTCTTGCCAGTTACTCGCAAGCGGCTTACATTACTTTCTTTTAAGCCATGGAAAATATCAGGATATCAACCGCACAGTTTGAAAACCGCGGCGGCGACAAATCATACAATCTCTCCGTTATCGACAACATGTCGGCACAAGCCGCTCAACAGGGTTCCCAGATTATTGCCTTTCATGAATGCTGTATCACCGGTTATGCTTTCGCCCGTAATTTCTCGAAACAGCAAATGCTGGACCTGTCAGAATTCATCCCCGGAGGGGAAAGTATTAAAAAACTTACCGCTATAGCGGCAAAGCATAATATCGCCATACTGGCCGGACTATTTGAAAAGGATGAAAACGATTTTATTTATAAAGCCTATGTATGCGTAGACGGCAATGGATTAAAAGCCAGATTCCGCAAGCTGCATCCCTTCATCAATAAACATATAACGCCGGGGAACCAGTACTGCGTGTTTGATATACAGGGATGGACCTGCGGCATCCTGATCTGTTACGATAATAATATTATTGAGAATGTCAGGGCCACTACCCTGCTTGGCGCCAATATCATCTTTATGCCGCATGTGACTATGTGCACGCCATC
>JBDTVL010000413.1:0-3359 GCA_040007215.1 Flavitalea sp. | reverse complement strand
TCACCACGAACATATCGGCTATTTCCATCAGTCCTGCTTTCATGATCTGGATATCATCGCCGCTTTCGGGAACCAGCACAACGATGGTAAGATCGGCCAGGCTGGCTATTTCGATTTCATTCTGACCCACGCCTACTGTTTCAATAATTATATAATCGAACGAAGCGGATTTTACCAGCCTGATGATCTCTTCCGCCATGGGAGGTAATCCTCCCATCGTTCCGCGCGTAGCGAGCGAGCGGATAAATACCTGCGGATGATTGTACCATTCCGACATGCGGATCCTGTCGCCCAGTATAGCGCCATGAGTAAATACCGAAGATGGATCGATGCATAATATGGCCAGTTGCTTTCCCTGCGCTACCAGTTCGCCGATTATTTTGTCGGTGAGCGTGCTTTTGCCGGCTCCCGGCGGCCCGGTAATGCCCACTACCGGCGTATTGCCGGGAGTAAGTTTATCCAACAGGATTTGATAACCGGGCGCGCTATTGGCGACCAGCGAAATGGCCCGGGCCAGCTCTTTATAAGTATTTATTGATGCCATTTGCACAGTAAATTAAGTTATCAGCTTTTGTAGCCTTTAATATTTCATCATTTTGCATCAGGCCGCTGCGGTCAGCTTCCTGGTGAAATAAATGATAGACGATACCCTGCAGTTTAAAATACCTTCTTTTATATCCTTTGTTATAAAAGCGTATAGCCATTTCCGTGTCTTCACGTCCCCATCCGCTGATATTTTCATTGTAACCATTTACGGAAAGGATATCTTTTTTCCAGAACGACATATTGCAGCCGCGCATATTGTACAGTCCTTTTTCTTTTTTAAAAAATTCTATCAGCCTGGCAAGCGCCGGCGCGTGCAGGCCATTCAGTTTATTATTTACGCCTTTATCAAAAACAGAGATGGCTGTATTTTTAGCGTAAAGGATTTTTTCTGTTGCAGACTGGTTGAGTAGAACCCTGCTTCCCCCAATAAAATATCCGGGACGGGCGGCGCTCAGATGATCATCAATAAAAAACGGGTGAAGAACCAGATCTCCGTCTACCTGTACCAGGTAGTCGCCGGAGGCTGCGGCCATAGCCTTATTGCGGATCATGCCTAACCGAAATCCTTCATCGGGGTGCCAGATATGTTTTAAAGGAACCGGGAATTTTTGCCGGAACTGTTCAACAAGCGTTTTTGTTTCATCTCCCGAACCATCATCGGCAATGATCACTTCTGAGGGTAGCTGATGTTGCTTCATCACGCTTAGCAGGCAGCTTTCGAGCGCCTGAGGCCAGTTATAAGTGGCAATAAGAAGTGATGAAGAGATCATGCTGCGTTTTTAAAATCGCGGGGATAATGATAATGAAAGAAGAATATAAAAAATAAATAAAAGATAAACTCCTGCTGTATCTCCAGCGTTCCTTCTACCATGGACACCAGCAAAAAATGGATGATCATCATCGTCAGCAGAAATTTCCCCTGCCTGATGGCGCCGATAAAAGGAATACCTATCACCAGCAGCAATAATGCTAAACCAATCAGCCCGGATTTCAAAGTGGTTTCCAGGAACTGGTTATGGGCGTTATATTTTTCCGGTATTCCCATCTCGAATTTCTTCTCTTTATATTTTTCCACCAGCGCTTCATTCGCGCCGCGGAGTCCATATCCCAGCAGAGGTTTTTCTTTTATCAACTCCAGCGCAGAGGTCCAGGTGGTGCGTCTTAAAGAAAGACCATTATTATTATCGGCGGCGCCTGAATAGGTTTTCCATTCGGTGGAGGCGATCCGCCATTTCAGGTAACCGAGATTCTGCGCCAGTATCCATGCGGTTGCGATGCAAAGTGCAAAAAGACCCAGCGCTTTCAGCAGCGCCTGTTTTTTATACCCTATATACAGCGCCATAAATAATATCAGCAGTATAAGCAGACCCAGGCTCATTTTAGATGATAACAGGAACATCATGCCGAAAAGAAATGAACAGGCCAGCAGCGTAATAAATAGGCCGGGTTTGACAATATCTTCGCCCTTATGAATAAACCTGCTGTATAATAACCAGGTAATACAGGCGATGCAGTAATTGGAAAGATAGATAGCATTAAGACCCATTTGGTAGCCGAGATAATGGTAGAAGAATACGCGGTAATCGTGCGTTTGCCGGTATTCTATAAATGATTTGGCCAGGCAAAGCAGGCACACTGCTATAATGGCCATGATAAATGCATAGCAGGCGATCATTACTTGCTTTGAAGAAAGTTTTGGCATCAATGACAGAGCCATTGGAAGAAATAAAAAGCAGGCTGCGGGTTCCAGGTGTTTTATGCTAAATCCGCCGCTGCTGTCCCAGAACCAGGTAGCCGCCATCCATAAAAAAAACAAGGCGCCCACTTTCCATAAATGATCTTTTCTTAGTTTTTCAATACGCTGTTTTAAGGGAAGCTGGATAGCAGTGGAGCAGCAGAAAAGCACGATAGCTATGCTGTTCCAGTTATTTTTGAGTGGAATAGTAACAATTGCCAGCAGGAGGGTAACAAGCAGGATGTTCCTTTTACTGGTTTGGGTCATTTTGAATGTTTAGGACGGACAAATATACAGGTTCGGCAACATCCGATATATTTGCGATATTGATGATGATATAAAGGACTGTATGACAAACTTCATTCCCATATTTCCGCTGGGCATTGTGATTTATCCGAAGGAGAAATTACACCTTCATATATTTGAACCCAGGTACAAGCAGCTCATAAAAGAATGTAATGAGCAGAAGAAACCTTTCGGTATTCCTACGGCTATAGATAACCGGTTGCAGGATATGGGAACGCTGGCGGAGATCATGACCATTGAAAAAGAGTATGAAAATGGAGAGATGGATATCAACGCCATCGGTATAAAAATATTCCGATCGCTTGAAGTGATTAAGATTGTTCCCAATAAATTGTACAGCGGCGCTATAGTCAACTACCCCGAGAATCATCTGGAAGACGGAAATGAAAAGCTGATGCTGACCATTGTGAATGGTGTAAGAGAAGTGCACCGTTTATTAAATATAAGCAAGGATTTTAAAAAGCCCGATCATGAACTGAATACCTATGATGTGGCGCATCATGCAGGATTATCGGTTCATGAAGAATATGAATTTTTAGGATTATTCCGTGAATTACAACGACAGGAGTATCTTAAAAGACATCTTCAGAAAGTGCTCCCGATGCTTATGGAAATGGAACAATTAAGAGAGAAAGTAAAACTTAACGGGCATTTCAGGAATCTTTCCCCACTTGATCTCAACATTGATCTGCCTCCCGAAAAACCTTAATCCTGGCTTTTATTTTAATCTACAATGACGAGAACACTCTGTTTTGATTTTGGCAATACCCGG
>JBDTVL010000412.1:0-3373 GCA_040007215.1 Flavitalea sp. | reverse complement strand
CCGTCAATTGGTATATTGGTTAATTGCAACTAGTTTTGAACAAATTTTCACGATGGCAAAGAAGTATATCCTGGATCAGGAGACCGTTAGTATGAAATTGCAAAGAATGGCTTTTGAAGTCATTGAAAATAACCTGGAAGAAAAAAATATCATTCTTATCGGAATAAAAGATAACGGCAGCGTTATAGCGCGCAATATGGCCGCCATATTAAAAAAATCCTCTTCGCTGAATGTACAACTGATCGATCTTTCGCTCGACAAAAAGAAACCCGCCGCTATCACGATCAGCGAACGCCCAGATTTCAACGGACAGGTGATATTGCTGGTTGACGATGTGGCCAATAGTGGAAAGACCATGCTGTATGCGATAAAACCATTCCTCGAATTTTACCCTAAAAAGATACAGACCCTTGCCCTGGTAGAAAGAACGCATAAAAAATTTCCCGTTAAACTTGACTATGTAGGCCTTTCTGTGGCCACCACATTAAAGGAACATATTTTTGTTGATGTGCTCGGTGAAACAGTCAACGGCGCTTACATGGAATAGATCAGAAATGCAGCGGTCTCAATCGCCATTTTCCCTTGCTGTTCAGTTCCAGCGCTGGAGCGGGAACCTTGATCATGTTCAAGGTAAACAAAATACTTTTGAGCCATTTGCTTCGGGTAGGTATCCGCGTTAAATCGATATCCGGCGACAGAAAAAACTTTCTTACCCTGCCGATACCCGAATAATCATAACGGTTGCCATCTTTATCCATCCATATATTTTTCCTGGCGCCCAGCATACCATCGGCGCCATATCCCAAAGAGATATTCAGCCATTTTGGAATGTTGGCATCGGGTAAAAAAGAACCGAGGTTAGCGCTGACCCAGTAAGTCTGTGAATTATAATCTTTCAATATTCTTTCCGGCATAGATTTACCAAAAAGCTGGTCGGTTCTGTTTTCAAGACCTGTAGGGTAACGATAAGGCCAGTAGCTTAACTTCACCTGGATCCTTTGATCTTTCCAGCCTATTTCCTGCGAAACATAAGCGCCCGCGCCAGCTATATTCGCGGCCAGGTCGCCCCAGCTAAACCCCCATTCGGAAGAAAAGCCATCCTGTATTTCTATAATGCTTTGGTAAACAATACCGCTAACTCCGCCCAGTACAGCCGATTGTTTGTTATTCAGTCCTGTCCATTTCCAGGCTTCCGCCGATACCCGGCTTACCTGGTATGAGGTCCATAAATGACCCGCTTTATCCATCTGGTTCCATTCGGCATTATCGTTGAAAAAATGAAAGGACGATCTCGGGTATCCGGCGTACCAGGCGCTATTAAGGGCTACAAAAGATCCGGTCCACAATACGGCATTGGCCCCTGTTACCATCCATAGCCGTTGTTTTTTTTGTTTTAGCGTTATATTTTCCTGCGCATGAGCCGGAATTATCGCTGGGAAGGAAAAACAAAACAATATAAAAATTTTCTTTATCAATCAGGACCAGGATGATTTCAGCTAATAATATATACGGACAAATAAAGGTAGATGATTTAGAATGTAATCAGAAAGCCGGGCAACGATGTTATATTTGTTAATATTCTGAATGTTCCCGAATTTAGTCGCACTCAAACTGCAAATGATATGGACGAAGTAATCGTAAAAAGATACAATGCCTGGCTTAATGGAAATTTTGACGATAACACCAAAAATGATATCCGCAAACTACTTCAGGATAACCCTTCCGAACTGGCAGATGCTTTTTATCGTAACCTCGAATTTGGCACGGGCGGATTACGAGGACTAATGGGAACGGGCACCAACAGGATGAATAAATATACGGTGGGTATTGCCACGCAGGGATATGCCAATTATCTTAAACAGACCTATCCTGGCGGCTTGGTAAGAGTGGCAATAGCTCACGACAGTAGGAACAACAGCAGATTATTTGCAGAGATCGTAGCGAATGTAATGGCAGCAAATGGCATTAAAGTTTTCCTGTTTGATGAGCTCAGGCCTACACCCGAACTTTCTTTTGCTATTCGTCATCTCGGCTGCCAGGGCGGTGTTGTTTGCACCGCTTCGCATAACCCAAAAGAATACAATGGCTATAAGGCTTACTGGAGCGACGGCGGGCAACTGGTTCCCCCTCATGATAAAAATGTGATTAAGGAAGTGGAAAGAATCGCTTCCGTGGATGATGTGAAATGGACTGGTAACCCGGAAAATATAACGATTATCGGCAAAGACCTGGATGAAGAATATATCAAAATGGTAAAAAGTCTTTCCGTGTATCCTGAAGTTATTGCCAGGCAACATGATCTTAAAATTGTATATACCCCCATTCACGGATCAGGTATCACGCTGGTTCCCCAGGCGCTGGAACGTTTTGGTTTTACCAATGTAATTATTGTGGAAGAACAAGCCGTTCCGGATGGCAATTTCCCTACAGTGGTATACCCAAATCCTGAAGAAAGTGAAGCGATGAGCATCGGTCTGAAGAAAGCAAGGGAAGTGGATGCAGATATATTACTAGGCACAGATCCGGATGCAGATCGTGTAGGCATAGCCGTTAAAAACAGTTCCGGCGAATGGATACTGATGAATGGCAATCAGACTGCCGTACTGGCCTTCAACTACATGATCGAAGCCAGAAAAGCTAAAGGAATCGCGCAATCGAATGATATGGTGGTAAAAACCATTGTTACCACCGATATGATTGACAAGATCGCCGCAGGCAATAGTATCAAGTGTTACAATGTACTCACCGGTTTTAAATGGATAGCTGAGCTGATCAGGGAGAAAGAAGCCAGCGAGAATTATGTTATCGGCGGAGAAGAAAGCTATGGATTAATGGTAGGGTCGAAACTCCGCGACAAAGATGCAGTAGCCGCAGTGGCTGTATTATGCGAGATGGCCGCTTATGAAAAAGAAAAGGGGAAATTATTGTATGATAAACTGATCGATCTGTATGTTCAATATGGATTTTATAAAGAACACCTGATCTCTATTACCCGCAAAGGCATGAATGGTCAGAAGGAAATAGCGGAAATGATGGAAAAATACCGCGATGCCCCTCCTAAAACCATCAATGGGTCGGAAGTGATTAAGTTGCTGGATTATGAAATGCGGAAAGGAAGAAATTTACAGACATCAGAAGATTGGTCGCTAAACCTGCCCAAGTCGAACGTGCTGCAGTTCATCCTTGCCGATGGAACAAAGATCTCGGCGCGCCCTTCGGGAACTGAACCTAAAATTAAATTTTATTTCAGCGTAAATGCACCGCTTGATAAAGCCGAAAACTTTGATGCCGTCAGCAAAATACTGGACAACAGGATAGCGGGAATTATTAAGGATATGAAGGTTTAATAATTTATTTAACCAACACTATTTTC
>JBDTVL010000411.1:0-3379 GCA_040007215.1 Flavitalea sp. | reverse complement strand
TGCTGCAGGTCGGCCTTGATGCCTGCTTTACCTGCCTCGTCGAACTGGAGGCGTGTAAGGTTAGCGAGGTTATCAATTAAAGCATCATTTACTTCCATATGAACAAAAATAAGGAATTAGCCCACTCTTTTATTCCCGTTCCTACAGTTTAACAACTATGTTCCTGTTTCGTTGAGATCTCATCTTTCGGGAAACTCTCGCCGTATTTCGTACTTTAGCTGCTCTGATTCAAAATTCTAACTGTTTTATGGATGTTTCGCGTTTTTTCACGCACTTCTGGCCGGCATTATTCTATATTTTCTGTTTAATTACCCTGGTTCAGTTATTCTATCAATGGTATTTTTTCCGGCATGTTTCTTTTTTTAAACAGCCTGTAAAAGAAAAATCACAGCAACATCCTGTCAGTGTGGTGGTATGCGCCCGTGATGATGCTGCGAACCTGGCCAGGAACCTGCCGGGAATATTGGTGCAAACCTATGCTACCAGTCATGAATCGGTTATCGTGAACCATAACAGCCAGGAGGAGACCCGTTACCTGCTGGAAGAATTCAAAAAAACATTTAAAGATCTGCATATAGTAAACCTGGAACAGGAAGCGAAAGGTATTCCTGGTAAAAAATATCCTTTATCGATGGGTATCAAGGAAGCTAAACATGAGATCGTATTACTTACCGATGCCGATTGCGTGCCGGCCAGTGAATTCTGGCTGCAAAAAATGCAGGAAGGTTATGATGAGGGAACCGAAGTAGTGCTGGGATATGGGGCTTATCATAAAAGGCCCGGTTTTCTTAATAAGCTGATAAGGTTCGAGACCTTTCATTCGGCCCTCCAGTATATGTCGTACGCTATTGCCGGTATGCCTTACATGGGCGTGGGAAGAAATCTTTCCTATAAAAAGACATTGTTCCTGCGTAATAAAGGATTTTCTTCTATCAATCATGTTCCAGGCGGAGATGATGATCTTTTTATTAACCAGGTGGCCAATGGCGTAAATACCAGGGTAGTGATCGATCCCGAAGCTTTTACACTTTCGGAACCGAAGAAAACTTTTGGCGCCTGGGTAAGGCAGAAAAACAGGCATTTTACTACCGGTAAGTATTATAAGCCGATGCATAAACTTCTATTGGGGTTTTATGCGGGTTCTCATTTTCTTTTTTATCCGCTGTTTATCGGCTGTTTGATTTTTTTCGACTGGCGACTGGCCATTGCCGTTTTCCTGGTGAGGCTTATATCGCAGGGTTATATTTATTTCAAGGCCATGGAAAAGCTGGATGAGAAAGATCTGTTTGCCTGGTGGTGGTTACTGGATATCTGGATGTTCATATATTATATCATCTTTGCTCCTGCGTTATGGAAAAAGCCAAAGAAAACCTGGAGCTGATCACTCAATATTTTTCGGAATTCTCTGAACTGCAGCTTCAGCGTTTAGAGGCCCTTGCGGGCTTATACAAAGACTGGAACAGTAAGATCAATGTTATCTCAAGAAAAGACGAGGATATGCTGTATGAGCGTCATGTGCTGCATTCGCTCAGCATTGCCGCTGTTTTTAATTTCCAAAAAGGCATGAATGTGCTCGACCTGGGTTCAGGAGGCGGATTCCCGGGAATACCCCTGGCTATTTTTTTCCCCGAGGTAAAATTTCACTTGGCAGACAGTATTGGAAAAAAAATGAAAGTGGCGCAGGCGATAGCAGAAAGTCTGCAGCTTACAAATGTCACTACCCAGCATACAAGAGCGGAAGATATTCTTAACCGTAAATTCGAAGTGGTGGTATCACGTGCAGTGGCGCCGCTGAAAGATCTCTGGAAATGGTCAAAACCCCTTTTAAAACAAAGGACAGCGTCCACTCTCCAGAATGCGGGCGCCCCGGGCGATGAACGGCCTGTTCCGGGCGGATTGATCTGTCTTAAGGGCGGTAACCTGGACTTGGAGATCTCGGAAAGCGGCTGCCGCCCCAGGGTCATGGAAATCAGCGAGTTATTCAAAGAATCTTTTTTTCGCGAAAAATTTATCCTGAATATTCCCTTGTAATACGCAACATTCTTTTTTTAAAATTTGCTTTCCGAAGCGCTTTTAGCGAAAAAACTACCACAAAGTGGTATTTCATGGTATGCATAAAACAAGCACATTTGTATATGGATATAACGGTTTGTATTGTTGATGATAATAAAGATATCCGTTCGGCGCTGGAGCAGATCATTTCGATGTCGGATGGTTATGATTTACTGGGAAGCTTCGGAACAGCCGAGGATGCTTTAAAAGGGCTTCCGGTTCTGAAGCCGTCGGTGGTGCTGATGGATATTAACCTGGGAGAAGGCGACAGCGGCATTGATTGCGTCAGGAAATTAAAGGTGGATCTTCCGGATATGCTTTTCATGATGTGTACCGTGTATGAGGATGATGAAAAGATATTCGAAGCGCTGACTGCCGGAGCCAGCGGTTACATACTGAAGAAGACGGCTCCCAATAAATTACTGGAATCTATTAAGGAGTTGCAGGATGGCGGCGCCCCGATGAGCAGCCAGATAGCGAGGAAAGTGGTGGCGGCATTCCAACAGCGACAGGTAACCGAAAATGCCGTGGCGGCGCCTAATATGCTTAATGTGTTGTCGAACCGCGAAAAAGAAATATTACAGAACCTGGCAAAAGGTCTTTTATACAAAGAGATTGCGGCGGCGCTGTTCATTAGCCAGGAAACGGTGCGAAAACATGTTTATCATATTTACGAAAAGTTGCATGTTCATAATAAAGTAGAGGCCATCAATAAATACTTTGGACGGTAGGAGTTTTGGTTAATGTACGATGCAGAACTCTCTCTCTGCATCGTACGCTCTTACCAGGGTATTTCCAGTTTGTTATTTTTTCTTTCTGTATCTGCCATTCGTTGAGAGGGATCGATCTCCAGCATTTTCATCTCCGACAATTTCCTTTTCACTTCAAAAGTATAGGTGGGATGCGTCCATTTCCATTCTTCAAAAACGGTGCGGGGAATGGTAGGATCTTCCTGCGGTTTCTCGCCAAACATAAGGTACATGGGTATGTAGGCTAATTCCTTACTGCCGTCTTTGTAATGTATCATAACGTCGATGGGCATAGGTATTTGTCCGATCCTTTTTATACGGATTTTCGATTTGCCGCCTTCTTCCCAAAGGCTGTCGATGCCATAATCAATGGTCTTGGTTCCATTCACCCAATACTCCTGGTACCAGTCGAGCTGCATATTGCTAACTGTGGAGGCCACTTTTATAAAGTCATTGGCATTGGGATGTTTATTATGCCACTGGCGATAATATTCCAGCATGATCTTTCCCAGCGTTTCATTGCCCACTATATAGCCAAGCTGCGAAAGAAATACGCATCCTTTTGAATAAGCGGCGGC
>JBDTVL010000410.1:0-3397 GCA_040007215.1 Flavitalea sp. | reverse complement strand
CTGGCATGATCTTCCGCAAGCATTGCTTCAATAAAAATTTCTCCTTCCTGCGTAAATTTAATGGCATTGCTGATCAGGTTGATCAACACCTGGCGCAAACGAAAACTGTCTCCGATGATCTGCGCCGGCACATCAGGATCTATCTGGTATATCAGGTCTAGTCCCGATTGTGAAGCCTTGCTTGCAAATACATCCAGCACTTCTTCAATACAGGTGCGCAGATCGAAAGGTTTCTTTTCCAATTCAATATTGCCTGATTCGATTTTCGAAAAATCAAGTATATCATTAATCACCGTTAATAAGGCATCGCCGCAGGTACTTATGCTTTCTGCATAAGTTCGTTGTTCAGTATTCAATTCTGTTTTAGACAATAAGGAAGCCATGCCAATAACGCCATTCATTGGCGTGCGTATTTCATGACTCATCGTAGCGAGGAAAACACTCTTGGCCTTATTAGCCTGCTCGGCCTCTGTTTTTGCCAACTCTGCTTCTTCTCTGGCTTTCTTTTCTTCTTCTGTGGACAGCGCCAACTGGGCGGTACGCTCATACACCTGGCGCTCCAATAATTTTTTCTGGGCCTTGATGATATTCATGCGATACCTGTAAATGCCAATAATACTACCTGCAATTCCGAAGATTACCAGGAGTCGGAACCACCAGGTCATCCAGAAAGGAGGTGTGATAGTAAGCTGTATCGTTGCCATCTTGTCCGACCATTTGCCTTCGCTGTTAAGACTTTTTACCTTGAAAGTATATACTCCGGGATCAAGGTTGGTATAAGTTGCCATTCGGTTAAAGCCCACCTCATTCCATTTTTTATCAAACCCTTCGAGCAGGTAAGCATACTGTCTTTTTTCAGGCGAGGAATAGTTGAGAGAAGCAAATTCAAAGGAGATGACCGAACTCTTATAGGGAACCGTTATATCGTGGGTTTCCAAAATATTCCTTTTGAACGGAGAATCATTGGTTCCTTCTGTGGCAATGGGCACATGCTGATTGAAAATAAGAAAATCCGTTATCACCATCGGTGGATCCGTAGCTATATCCTGTATACTGTCCGGGAAAAATTCATTAAAACCATTAATGCCGCCGAAATACATAGCGCCAGAACGGCTCTTACAATAAGCTTGTTTAAATTCATTTGCCTGAAGACCATCGGAAACTTCAAAATTCCTGAATGTCCTGGTCAATGGATTAAACCTGGACAGTCCTTTATTGGTGCTGACCCATAAATTACCCTTCTTATCTTCAAGGATCCCACTGATGAAATCGTTGGGCAGCCCCTGTTTTGAAGTATAAACAGTTAATGTGTTAGCGCCACGATTCAAACAGTTCAGTCCGTCATTGGTGCCAAACCAAAGGTTGCCCATTTTATCTTCATAGATGCAATTAACCGTATTATCACTGAGACTCTTATTATTTGCATCGCCTTCAAACGCGATAAATCTTTTTTCCTTTTTATCATAACGGCTCACGCCAGCGCCATCGCTTCCTATCCATAATGTTCCAAACCTGTCTTCAAGTATTGAAATGCAGCTATTAGCGTTCAGTCCATCTTTTCCTGCAGTATACCTTATAAATTTATCAGTGTCCGGATTATACAAGTTCAGTCCCATGAGACGGGAGCACACCCATATTTTTCCCTCTTTGTCTTCATAAATGATCCAAATATCGTTTCCGGAAATACTGGTAGAATCCAAAGGATTATTCCTATACTGCCTGTACGTATTATTCTTCCTGTTTATTACCGAAACGCCATTGCCATAGGTTCCTACCCATATATTATGCTTTCTGTCTTCCTTAACGGAAAGCACGCAATCGCCGCCTATGGAATTGACATTTCCTTCTTCATGTTTATAATAGGAAAAAGTTCCTTTCGTTCTGTCGAAAAGATTTAATCCACCTCCGTCGGTGCCTATCCATAAATTATTTTCATCATCTTCCTCAATACAAAGCGTTTTGCTGTTATTTAAACTATGGGGAGCGCTGGTGTGCCTGTAATGCGTGAACTTGCGTATATCTTTTGTTACCAGGTTGATGCCTGCATTATAGGTGGCGATCCACATATTATCTTTCCTGTCACGATAGATAACGTTAATAGCACTACTGCTCAGGCCGGTATTATCCAGTTCATTGGAGACATAATTGCGAAAAGTTTCTGTTACCGGATCGAATTTACTAAGCCCCCCGTTTTCAGATCCTATCCACAGAATACCTTCATCGTCCTCTGCAATGGAAAAAATAATATCATCGCACAAACTGTTGCTGTTGTTCTTATCTTTTTTGAAGACCCTGAACTTCCCGGTATTGCGATCCAGCAGATCAAGACCAAAACCATTAGTGCCCACCCACAGGTTATTCCTGCTATCCTCAAAAATGGTCCAGACTTTATCGCCGCTTATCGATGCCTTGTCTTTAGCGTTATGTTTAAAATGCCTGAACCCGTTTATTGACGGATCAAACTGTTCAAGACCCGCGCCAATAGTTGCGACCCAGATAGTTTTACGGCTATCTTGAAAAACATAGTTGATGCCATCATCGCTTATACTATTGGGATCGTTTTTATTATTAAGATAAACCGTAAACTTATTGGTTTTCGGATCAAAAATATTTAATCCCTTTGCCGTTCCTATCCATATTCGCCCATCTTTATCAAGCGCCATATCCATCAAAAAATTATTTGAAATAGCTGTTGGATTTTTAGGGTCGGCCATATAATGAGTAAACTTCTCCCGGTCCCTGTTATACTTGTTAAGCCCTCCGCCCATTGTAGCAATCCAGAGATTTCCGTCATGGTCTTCAAGAATGTCCCTGACATCATTATTAGAAATCGTATTTGGATTAGCGGCATCTTTCTTATATACCTTCATGTGGTAGCCATCATACTTGTTCAGGCCGTCCTGGGTGCCAAACCACATAAAACCCCGGCTACCTTCAAATACGCATTGCACATTACTCTGCGAAAGGCCCTGAGCAGTGGTAAGGTGATTGAATTTAAGGAGAGATTTTTGCGTAAATGCAATTACCGGCAGCAGGAAAAGCACAAAGAATAATGGAAGCCCGTTGGGTTTCATAACAATATATTGTATTGGACAGATTAAAACGCTATTTCTAACAGATGTTGTATGCGCCTTGGCATAATAATGACTGGTAAGTGATTCTATTTAGTGATAGGTTTATCGGTTCTGCCTATCTGCCTGAATATTAACATACTATTGATAAACAGCAAGACTATTTGCTTGTCCTATGCAGGAATGGTTACTCTAAAACAGCAAGTCATGAAAACGATCAGGATTATTCTAATCATCTTAATTACACTTACTGGATTCAGTTCTGCCAACCAGACCAAAGCTCAGCCTGGTTTAAGAGCAGATATCAGCTTTAATACTTTTTATAA
>JBDTVL010000409.1:0-3406 GCA_040007215.1 Flavitalea sp. | reverse complement strand
GGCGCCCAGGTCCTGTAAAACATCAACCTGCTCCGAGTCTATGATCGTCCTATTGATTTTTGAATTATCTGTATCATCAGTCTGATAATCAAATACCGGGCAACTGAATTGAATCGATAGCTTTTTTAATGGAGAAACGTTAAGATCGCCTTCATAAAAAAAAGTAGATTGTAAGGTAAGCATGGTTGTTCATTTTAATAAGTGGGAGATGAGTAAATAAAGCAGCGCTAAAAATCAGTAATAACCAGGCTGGAAAATGAAAATGAAATTCTTTTTGCTCACGACGTAAAACTTAAATAAAACTAAGTTTCTAATAAGGCCTGACAATAGAACAAAAGTTATGTCCATTTTTTTTCGGGCTTCGACCTAATATTTTTTTTGAATAGAAAAATATAAAACGAAATCAAATCTACATCAATGCCTGTATGTGAAAGATCACCCGAAAGTGTGATTTTTAATAAATGGCCCATCAGGCAGCAAATGTGTCTGAAAACAGGGGTTTTTTAAGGTATTGAATGATTTGTACGGCATAAGTTGTTATAATTGTATAAATCAACGATAAAGTTGCTAATACCTCAACTTATGAGCAAGCCTATATTTAATATTACCAGGAGGAACAGAAGATCTTTTCTAAAAGATTCAGGTAAAGCGATATTAGGGAGCACGATCATGTATCAGCCCCTAAGTTCATTAGAAAGAGTAACCCCCAAAGGAATACTTAAGGTGGGACTGATCGGTTGCGGCGGAAGGGGAACAGGAGCGGCTGTACAGGCATTGCAGGCCGACAAGGATGTAGTGATAACCGCTATGGGAGATGTGTTTAAAGACAAGCTGGATAAATCTTATGAGGCTATTAAAGAAGCCGTTCCCACTAAAGTTAAAATTGCCAACGAAAAACGGTTCATTGGTTTTGACGCTTACCAGAAAGTAATTGATTCGGGTGTGGATGTAGTGCTGCTGGCTACTCCTCCGGCTTTCAGGCCCCTTCACTTAACAGCCTCAATTGATGCCGGAAAACATGTATTCTGCGAAAAGCCTGTAGCCGTAGATGCTCCTGGGATCCGAAAAGTTTTATTGGCCGCCAAAAAAGCTAAAGAAAAGAATTTATCGCTGGTGTCGGGATTTTGTTTCCGGTATGATGCAGCTAACCGCGAAGTATTCGGAAAGATCAATAACGGCGACTGCGGCATTATCAGGTCCATAAGCACCTTCCGGCATGGAGGGGAGCTCTGGTATAATCCCACGCAGCCGGGGTGGAGCCAGATGACCAATCAAATGCGTAACTGGTATTATTATAACTGGCTTTCAGGCGATTTTATCGTAGAGCAGGCCGTTCACAGTCTAGACCTTATGTCGTGGGCTATGGGAGATAAGCTACCCGTTATGGCTACCGGAACAGGAGGAAGACAAAAAAGAGTAAAAGATATCTATGGCAATATCTATGATCATTTTGCTGTAGAGTTTGAATATCCCGATGACGTAAAAGCCTATCATTTCACGCGCCAACAGGAAGGCGCCTCTACACGCAATTCCGTGGATGTATTTGGAACAGAAGGTAATGCTATCATTAATATCGGAAGGCAATATGAGATCACTGGAAAGAATGCCTGGAAATTCAGTGGGCCGGAAAATGAAATGTACCAGACAGAGCACGACGAGCTGTTTGCATCTATAAGAAATGGCAAAGCCATGAATGATGGCGAATGGATGAGCTACAGCAGTTTCCTGGCTATATGGGCGCGAATGGCCGCATATACAGGGCAGGCCATCAGTTTTGACCAGGCTTTTAATTCTACTGAAACACTGGGTCCTCCGTTAGAAGATTACCGCTGGGATTTGAAATGGGATGGCCCACCAATAGCCATTCCTGGCATCACTCAATTAATCTGATACGCTCCGAAACGAAATAAGTAACCAATACCAGAACTAGAGAAGGATCGCTGAGAAAACAATATAAAAAATAATTATGAATAGAGTAGCCAGCATGTATATACGCAAAATATCTCTTTCTGCTGTTTTTATGGTATCCATCTTTTTTTCTTTTACGGTTAATGCCAGCGATCGCCCATTGATATTTCCTCTTCCCCAGAGCGCTCAGTTGACCAATGACAAGTTCGTGCTGGATAAAACTGTATCCATTATTATACCGGTCAATGCAACCCAGAATGATATATCTCTTGCCCGCCTGCTGATAGCGGAACTCAGCGATAAATACGGACTTTCGGTAACGATAGAAAACAAGGCGGTTATTCCTGCCAGCAGAAAATCCATCATAATAGGAGCCTTCTCTAATCCCTTAATAAAAAAATATTTCAGCGATAATAAACTAGCCCTTACTGCAAAAAATCCGGGAGCGGAAGGTTATGTGCTGGAAGTGAAAGCAAATAGTATTGTGATCGGTGGATCAGATAATGCCGGCGCATTTTACGGCCTGCAGTCTTTACGTCAATTGATCGATGCCGGGAACGGAACCACTATACAGGGGATAAAAGTGAGAGACTGGCCCAATCTGCCGGTACGGGCAATACGACTGTATGTTCCCGGTCCTCAGAACATGGCTTTTTTTAAACGCTTCATGAAAAATTTCATGTCGCTGTATAAGTTTAACAAGGTGGTGATGGAATTCAACTGTATGCGGCTGGACAAACATCCTGAAGTAAATACAGGGTGGGAATTATTTGCCAGGTATATGACCTATACGCGTTCAACTGAAACGCTGGGTATACATGGAGAAACCAAAAACTCAACGCATTATGATGCGGGAGATGGTTTTATTATTGAGAAGGAAGCGGTGAAAGATATCGTTAAATATGCCAATGAAAATTTCATAGAGGTGATACCGGAAATTCCTTCCCTTAGCCATTCTTATTATTTGCTGGCTAATCATCCGGAACTTGCGGAATATCCAGGTGATAACTGGCCCGACACCTATTGTCCTTCGAACCCCAATAGTTATAAATTGCTGTTTGATGTTTATGATGAATATATTGACGTTATCAAACCTAAAATGATCCATATTGGTCATGATGAATGGCGAGGAGCGCCAATAGGCGTATGTCCCCGGTGCAAAGACAAAGATTATTCCGTACTCTATGCAAATGATGTAAATAAGATACATAGTTATCTTGCGGCAAAAGGAATAAAAACCGCCATGTGGGGCGACTTCTTTGTGGAAAAGGTGAGAGGCGCCGGTCCGCAGGACAAAGTTGCTACAACAGGTATGAAATACCAGCTTCCCGGAGCGCTTCCTCCTTCGCTGGTAAAAAAATCTATTCCCAAAGATATTTTAGTATTCAACTGGTTCTGGGATGGCGAGGATAATGTTAATGACAAACAACTCAATGACTGGGGATTTACCCAGTTCTACGGAAATCTTGAACCGGTGATCAAAAACTGGAGCGCTCGC
>JBDTVL010000408.1:0-3420 GCA_040007215.1 Flavitalea sp. | reverse complement strand
GAAAAAATGGCTGTGGACTGGCTTGATGTAGCACGCTTTGCTGATTCCCACGGTTATACGGTCGACCGTATTCGCGATATGTCGCCTTACCGTGATTGGGTAATAAACGCTTTTAATCATAATCTTTCCTACGATAAGTTTATCACCGATCAATTGGCCGGCGACCTTGAACCTCATGCAACAAAAGAGGCTATTATCGCTACTGCCTTTAATCGAAACACGATGACCAATGATGAAGGCGGTATCATAGAAGAAGAATTTCAAACCGAATATGTAGTAGACAGAACCAATACTTTCGGCTCGGCATTCCTGGGGCTAACCGTTGGCTGCGCTAAATGCCACGATCATAAATTCGACCCTTTTTCTCAGAAGAATTATTATGAATTGTTCAGCTTCTTTAATAATGTTAAAGAAGCGGGACAGGTATCTTTCGATGATGCATTACCAACGCCTACCCTGATGCTGCCTACAGTTCAGCAGGAAAAATTGATCGCCTTTATCAACAATGATATTAATAACCAGGAGCAGAAAATTCAGCAACTCGATTCGCTTTCAGCGCCGGATTTCAAAAGATGGGTTGAAAAAGGAGAATATAAAAAGCTGTCCAGTGAAATTATTCCTAAGTATGGACTGCAGGCTTATCTTCCTCTTGACCATCATTCCATTTCCAATTCCTTTAATCCTTCCTCAAAAGTGGTCATGGAAAGAGAAACCGGGCAGCAAGGCGATACGCCGAATTTTGTAGAGGGCCGGCAGGGTAGTGGTTTGATGCTACCGGGCGATAGCTGGTTGCACCTGAAAAACGCAGGTATATTCAGAAAATCTCAGCCTTTCACCATCGGTATTTGGGTGAATATTCCAAAAGAACTCAAAGAAGGCGTGATCCTTCATAAAAGCATCGCTGAACGCTTATACAATTTCAAGGGTTACCATCTTTATCTTAAAGACAACCATTTTGAACTGAACATGGCGCATACGGCCCCGTCCAATGCCATCACGAGAATAAGCCGCGACAGTATTCCCCGCGATCAATGGATCCAGTTGACCATCACTTACGACGGATCATCAAAAGCGACAGGGCTGAACCTGTTCATGAATGGGGGGCGGATGAACCTTCAGACCACTATGGATCAACTGACAAAAGATATTCTGTTTACTTTCGGCGCGCAACCCGGCCTCCAGATCGGGGGATGGTGGCGTGGCCTCGGATTTAAATCGGGCAAAATAGATGATGTGGTCATTTATAACAGAATGCTGACGCCCTTTGAAATCAAAATACTGGCCGGTAAGGCTGCCTGGTCGGGGCCGGCTCAAAAAAAACCAGGCCATTTTACTATTGAAGACTGGACTGCTTTAAAAGCTTATTATTTATCGGCCTGCGATACCGCCGAACGTACAGCTTTCAAAACCCTGGAAAAAATGCGCGCAGGGCTTTCCGATTCTACAGAAAATATTCCGGAGATCATGGTGATGCAGGAAATGCCTGTTCGTAAAAAGGCGCATATACTTATCCGTGGAAATTATGATTCTCCGGGAGAGGAGGTATTTCCCAATACACCGGTATCCGTTCTGGCCTTTCCGGAAAATTTACCAAAAAACAGGTTAGGCCTTTCCAAATGGCTGATCGATGAAAATAATCCGCTGGCTGCAAGAGTAGCCGTTAACCGGCTCTGGCAGAATTTTTTCGGAACCGGGCTGGTAAAAACATCTGATGATTTCGGCAACCAGGGCGAGATGCCCAGTCATCCTTCATTGCTCGACTGGTTGGCCATAACTTTCAGGGAATCGGGCTGGGATATTAAAAAATTAAATAAGCTGATCGTAATGTCGGCGGCATACCGCCAGGATTCTTACACTTCCAAAGCGCTGAGAGAAAAAGATCCGGAAAACAGGTTGCTGGCTCGCGGACCAGCCGTAAGGTTATCTGCTGAAATGATCAGGGATAATGCGCTGATGGCAAGTGGCCTGATCAATGAACAGGTTGGCGGGAAAAGCGTTAAGCCCTATCAGCCCGGAGGATTGTGGGAGATCAATAATACCAGTTACCAGGCGGATTCAGGCGTATCAGTATATCGCAGAAGCATATACGTAATTTTAAAAAGATCAGTGCCTAACCCAACGCTGGGCGCTTTTGATGCCGGTTCGAGAAGCTATTGCATTATTCGCCGCCAGCAAACCAATACGCCCCTGCAAGCCCTGGTCACGCTAAACGATCCTGCTTTTGTCGAGGCCTCCAAAGTAATGGGAGAAAAAATGTGCGCAGAAAAAGATAACCGTAAAGCCATTATTGACGCTTATCGCAGGCTCACTGGAAGAAGTCCTGCTTCCAATGCCGTAGACCTGTTGCAGGAACTGCAACAGAAAGAACAGGAAAAATTCAGCCGTCAACCTGCAAAAGCGCAGGGTTGGCTGAATGCCGGTCAATACCTAATTCGTAAAGACCTGGAGCCATCGCTGGTAGCCGCCAATACAGTGGTGGCAAGCACGATCATGAACTCTGATGCCGCCCTGATAAAAAGATAAGCTTATGCAACATCATCACGAAGAACCTTTCCGGCTGAACCTCCCGCACTTCTCAGCGTTGAATAATAAACTTGACCGGAGAAGGTTCCTGACAAAAACATCTTTTGGTTTGGGCGCTATGGCGCTTGGTTCCCTGTTCGGGAAAGATATGGGATCGCTTATTACCGGGGCTGGAACGCCTGTATCCGGCGACTTTGAAGCAGAGATGCTAAAAGCGCTGCCGCATTTTGCGCCAAAAGCCAAACGAATTGTATACCTGTTTATGAGCGGCGGACCATCGCAACTGGAAACCTTCGATTATAAACCAGCGCTGGCAAATCTTATGGGCCAGGATCTACCGGACTCTGTGAGAAAAGGGCAGCGTCTGACGGGCATGAGCGCTAACCAGAGCAAACTGCCGATAGCGCCTTCCATTTTTAAATTCAACCAGCACGGTAACAATGGTACGTGGGTAAGCGAACTTTTTCCGCATACGGCAAAAGTGGTGGACGATCTGTGTATTATAAAATCATTGCATTCGGAAGCGATCAATCACGATCCCGCTATTACTTTTTTCCAGACAGGCAACCAGCTTCCGGGCAGACCTTCAATAGGCTCCTGGATCAGTTATGGGCTGGGAACGGACAACAATAATCTTCCAACTTTCATTGTACTGGTATCAAAAAATGGAGAAAAAGATCAACCCCTGTATTCGCGTTTATGGGGCAACGGATTTCTTCCGTCTAAATTCCAGGGCGTACAATTCAGGTCAGGAAAGGATCCGATCCTTTTCCTGGACAACCCGCAGGGATATGAGGGCGCAGACCGTAAGGAGATGCTTGATTACCTGTATAAACTTAACCAGATGCAGAACAGCGCTTACGGAGATCCTGAAGTTGATGCAAGGATCGCTCAATA
>JBDTVL010000407.1:0-3423 GCA_040007215.1 Flavitalea sp. | reverse complement strand
ATTGATCCTGTCGATCCAAAGATGGCTATGCGTTTTTTCATAAAACTGTTGGAATTAAATAGTCATTCGGTATTAACTGAAATAGGCGCTCACTCTGCAAATGCTTCCAGGCGTTCAGCCACCTTACGATCATTGCTCAGTCTCGGCACCTTATTCTGACCACCAAGCTTTCCGATTGATTTCATATAATCAATGAATCCATTCTTTTTAATGGGCCTGATATTCAGCGGCGCCAGAATATTACCAGAAATAAGATCGTCATAATATATATTCTTTCCGCGTAAATGGTTATCAACTTTTCTCGCAAACTGTTCCAGGTTGACCGGCTTGTTCTCAAATTCCACGAACCATTCATGGTACGATTTACCATCGCCGATCAACGGAGCAACGGTAAACTCGGTAATGTGAACATTTTCTTCGGCAGCGGCTTTCATAAGACTATATTCCACTTCCTCTCCAATAACATGCTCGCCAAAAGCAGAAATAAAATGTTTTATTCTACCTGTCACTACTATACGGTAGGGATTAACGGAAACGAATCTTACCGTATCGCCAATATTATAACCCCATAAACCGGCATTATTATTAATGATCAGGGCATAGTTTTCGCCAGCCTTCACCTCTTTCAGGCTTAACCGGGTAGGGTTCTCCTTAAATATTTCTGAGGTAGGAATAAATTCGAAAAATATTCCGCTATCGGTATTTAATAATAACCCTTCTGCTTCCTGTGAATCCTGGAAGGCTATAAATCCTTCCGAGGCAGGAAAAGTTTCGATGGTAGCCACAGGCCTGCCCATGCTTTCAAATAACCTGGATTTGTAGGGTTCGAAGTTAACGCCACCGTGTACCAGCACCGACAGGTTGGGGAAAATATCGCCGATCCTTTTGCCTTTCCTGGCTTCCAGGCGGTCAAAATACATCTGCATCCAGGGGGGTATACCGCTTACCAGCGTCATATCCTGGTTTATTGTTTCCTCTACCACTTTCTCCAGTTTGGTTTCCCAGTCTTCAATACAATTGGTTTCGTAAGAAGGCAACTGGTTATTGCGGAGATAATTCGGAATATGGTGGTTCACTATTCCACTGAGGCGGCCGGTGGGGATATCGCCGATCCTTTCCAGTTCGGGCGAACCCGACAGGAAGATCATTTTACCCCCGGTAAAACGGGTATTGCCCGATTCGGCGATATAACAAAGCAGGGTATTCCTGGCGGTATTGATATGATTGGAGATCGACTCTTTAGAGATAGGTATATATTTAACCCCGCTGGTGGTGCCGGAAGTCTTGGCCAGATAGAGGGGCCGCCCCTTCCAGAGCACATTGTGCCGTCCTTCTTTAATGCGCTCTATAAAGGGCTTGAACTGCTCATAATCCCTGATCGGAACCGCCTTTTTAAATTCTTCGTAGGTCTGAACATCATTAAAATGGTGTTCTTTACCGAAATCGGCGCCTTTTCCCGTTTTAACGAGCTCCCGAAGGATCTTTTCCTGGTCCTCCACGGCAGTAAGCATGCCCTTTTTTATACCTTTATATATATAGCTGGCAAAAGGTTTTGCCAAAAGCGATTTAATCTTCATATTCCAGGACGATCTTAACCAACAAACCTACGGCAATTCAGGAAATGAACAAAAAGGGTATTTTAAAAGGCCGGGAGCACGGAATTGAAGCATCACCGGGAAGAATGGGAAAAAGATGCTTTTTACCTGGCAGTCTGGCCAAAAGAAAAAACCGGTTAGAAATGAGTAAAATAACCTTAAAGCGCTTACCTTTGCACTCCTAATTTTTTAATATGTTCGCAATAGTAAAAATAGCCGGTCAGCAATTCAGAGTACAGAAAGATCAGACATTATATGTCCCTCATGTCGACGGCAATGCCGGCGATACTCTGGAAGGCGTTGAAGTTTTATTGACAAGTAACGATGGTAAATTAACCTCCGGAAGCGGCGTGAAAGCGACCGTTAAAGCAGAGATCGTTAGTCATATCCTCGGTGATAAAGTGATTGCCTTTAAAATGAGAAGAAGGAAGGGCTTTCGCAAAAAGCATGGTCATCGTACCAGGTATACGCAGATCCGCATCAGCGATATATTGGCTTAGTACAACCTGCCATTGAATCAATATTATCCATAGGATAATAAAAAACGTTCAATAGCTAATAAATATTATTTCAATCTCAACTTTCTAATACTATAGTATATGGCACATAAAAAAGGCGAAGGCAGCGTAAAAAATGGACGCGACTCTCAAAGTAAACGTCTCGGCGTAAAAATCTATGGAGGCCAGCCCGCCATTTCCGGCAACATCATTGTTCGTCAGCGCGGAACAGTTTACCATCCCGGTAAAAATGTAGGCCTCGGAAGAGATTTTACATTGTTCGCTTTGTCTGATGGACTTGTTGAATTCAAGAAAAGTCGCAACGAAAGAACGATAGTGAATGTTGTGGCGATCTGATTTATTCGGAGTTATCCGGCTTTCTTCTTAGGCGTTTAGGAAATGATTTCCAAACTTTTTTCAAAAAATTTTTGGCGGTTTGAAATTAGTTTCTATTTTTACGGTAGAATTTTTCTATTTACTAACCGTTAAATTTCAACAATCATGGCAACAAAGAAAAAAGCAGCTAAGAAAGCTGTAAAGAAAGCCGCACCAAAGAAGAAAGCTGCAGCTAAGAAAGGCGCTAAGAAAAAGTAATCTGACTTTTTAAATCGCAGAAAATATCAAGTCCCGGATTTATCCGGGACTTTTTCTTTTTACCTTCATCCCCAATTCCTTTTATACCTGAAAAATGCTAATTGATAATTACTATATCGCCAGCCAGTTTTCAATGCTCGCTAAACTGATGGATATTCATGGCGACAACTCATTTAAGTCTAAAACCTACGCTGTAGCGGCTTTCAACATAGAAAAGCTTCCGGTTCAACTCGCCGAACTACCACCGGAAAAAATATTTACCCTTAAAGGAATCGGTGATTCACTGGGCAGAAAGATCATTGAAATAACCACTAACGGGCATCTTCAAACGCTGGAAGAATATATTCTAAAAACGCCGCCGGGTATTCTGGAAATGCTTTCGATAAAAGGAATCGGGCCAAAAAAAATAGCCGTGATCTGGAAAGAAATGGAAATAGAATCGCTCGGAGAATTGTTATATGCCTGCACAGAAAACCGTTTGACGAGGTATAAAGGCTTCGGCGAAAAATCACAAAAGAGCATTCGCGAAGCGATCAGCTTTTACCAAAAAAGCCAGGGAAGTCACTTATTTGCCGAAATTGAGGCCCCGGCAGAAGAATTAAATAAAATATTTTTTAAGGCATTTCCGAACCATAAATTTACCATTACCGGCGCCTTTCGTCGTCAATCAGAGATCATCGATAAACTGGAATGGGTAACAACCGCCACAACGCAGGAACTGCAAAAATATTTTGCAG
>JBDTVL010000406.1:0-3423 GCA_040007215.1 Flavitalea sp. | reverse complement strand
TGAAACCGAAGGCGCCCAGGGCGCCATGCAGGGCATTCAATAAATTGAAAAATACTGAGCGATATTACCTTACTCTTTTCTTTAGTTCGCTGATAGGCATCGCGATCATCCTGCCTACTGGCTTTTTTCCTTCATAAGTGATCACTTTAAGCATCACGGCATCTTTTGGAGGAATAAGCGGAACGGTATATTTCGCATAATGATTATCGGGAAATGAATTGTCGAAGCTGTAATAAATATCCAGCGATTCCACTTCCTTCTGCAGCGTGATCTTAAAAGTGGAATCGGATTTTTTAGCAGGAACAAAAATAGGATCATATACTGCCGGCGAATATTTTTTATCGGCGATATCAAAACGCTGGAAATGATTTTCCACCCGGCCGAAGAAATTATTCCAGTTCTTTTTTTCTTTGGGCGACCATACCGATTCAGCAATGGCCATGGAACGTGGCCATAACATATATTGAAGGTGGCGCATATTGGTAACCTGTTCCGTCCATAGATTTGCCTGTCCGCCTTTAATGTATTTACTTTCCACGCCATCGGGCACCGGCTCAAAAGAATAGGCCGTATTCAGTCGCAGGGTAGCGTATACACGGGGTTCCGTGATAGGGTCCGATTGCATAAAATCGAGATAGGCATATGTATGAGGGCTCATCACTACTTCATGTCCCATCTTAGCCGCTTCTACGCCTCCCTTAATACCTCTCCAACTCATCACTGCCGCGCCTGGCGCCAATCCGCCTTCCAGTATCTCATCCCATCCCAGGAATTTTTTACCCTTCGACACCACTATCTTCTGTAATCTTTTTTCAAAATAACTTTGCACCTGGTGCATATCCTTCAATTTCTCCCTCTGCATCAGCGCTTTGATCTGCGGGTTGATCTCCCAGAAATTCTTTGCGCATTCGTCTCCGCCCACATGTATATAATCAAAAGGGAATAAGGCGGCTACTTCCGTAAATACCTTATCCAGGAACTCATAAACTTTTTCATTGGCGGGGCAGAGGGTATTGTCTACCAGCGCATAGTTTCTCGGGCCTGTCCAGATCATAAAAGTATCGCCGGAGCCAACCTTGTATTTATCTGCACCCGGCGTGCAGGAGAGTTCGGGATAGGAAGCAATAGCAGCCAGGCTATGACCCGGAACATCTATCTCGGGTAGAATATTCACGAATCTTTCTTTTGCATACTGAACGATATCACGGATATCGTCCTGCGTATAGAATCCGCCATAGTCGCGGGGTTCATTATCCAGCGGTTTAGTAAAGGTTCCGAAATAACCGGTTTTTTTAACATTCCAGGCGCCTATCTCCGTAAGTTTAGGCAGCGACTTTATCTGTATCCTCCATCCTTCATCATCGGTGAGGTGCAGGTGAAGCAGGTTGAATTTATACCTGACCATCTCATCTATAAACTGCTTCACTTCGTCTTTGGTAAAAAAATGACGGGCTACGTCGAACATCAATCCTCTCCAGCCAAATCTTGGGTAATCGGTGATCTCTACGGCAGGCGCTTCCCACTTCACCTCCTTTACCAGTTCAGCGCTTTCTATTGCAGCGGGAAATAATTGCACCAGCGACTGAGCGCCATAAAATATACCCGCTGGTTTATTAGCCGTAATAGTAATACCGGAGGGCGTTACGGACAACCGGTATCCTTCTTCGCCAATCAGGTCTTCCGGATTTTTGGCCAGTATCAATTTTATAGAGGGAGAAATGGAGTTAGCGCCCACGGTAATGGCAATGCCTGCAGCAGAGGAAAAACGCAGCTTAAGAAAATCAATAGCCTGCTTCAATTCATTTTCATTAGCCGTAACAATCGCCAGGCTGGATGGAAGAGAAAAAGATCCCTGCGTCCGGGCAAGAGCTACAGGCTGCGGAATAATGGAAATAGGCAATTCGCTTACCTGGCTGAATAAGGAAGTGGAGAACATGCACACATATATAATCGTCAGCAATTTTTTCATACGGCAACTTACTGAAAAAAACCCATTCTCGGACTGCTGCGAGAATAGGACGGATGCGGAAAATGGTCAAATAAATTAATGCTATCGGATTAATCACATACCCGGTAATACATTACCTGCATCAAAAAGCCCTCTCTTATTCGGAGAGGGCTTCTGCATGCGTTGCATTTAAGTAGGGTGAGGGTTAAGGGGTCGAAATATTATCGGTAAAAGGTTAGTCGCTTTGCTGGTATAAAGATGAAAGAATCCGGTTATCAACAATCAACCAGCTATAAGAACTTCTTCAAAATATAAGTTTATTGTTTTCCTGATCAGTACAAACACTTATTTGCCTGTTCAGTATGCTCCGAAAATCAGGCTCTTTGGCGATTAACCAGCGAAGCTATTTTATTATGGAGGTCTTCCGGGCGGAAGGGTTTATGTATATAATCAATAAAACCCTTTTGTAAAAGGTCAAGCTGTATATTATCGTACACCGCAGCGGTAAAAGCAACGGCCGGGATGATGGTATTAAACTTACGGATCTCTTTCAATGCCGAAGGGCCGTCCATTTCCGGCATTTCCAGGTCAATCAGCATCAGGTCGGGAACACCGATCCGAAACTGCTCCACGGCTTCTCTTCCATTTGTAGCCTCGGTTACTTCGATGCCCCATTTGTTCAGAAACCTTTTAGCAATAGACATGTTCACGCGGTTATCTTCTGCGATCAGCACACGTATACCACTGAGCGAACTAAGTTGTTTGGCGCTATTTTCATTGATATACAGCTTCCGGTTTTCATTCACTTTAAATTCAACCGTAAAATAAAAATCACTTCCCACACCTTCTTCGCTGTTCAGCATTAATTCGCTGTTGAACATACTCACCAGTTTTTTACTGATGGTAAGTCCAAGCCCTGTTCCTCCATATTTCCTGGTGGTATTTACATCGGCCTGGGTAAAACTCCCGAATATCTCCTTGTGTTTGGTGCGGGGGATACCAATGCCCGTATCCCTGACCAGGAACTGTATGGTAGCTTTCTGACTGGAGGCAAATACCTGTTTAACCACCAGGCTTATACTTCCGCGCGTTGTGAATTTAATGGCATTCGACAGCAGGTTGCTTAATACCTGGTTGAGCCGGGTTTCATCGGTGATCATTTCATTATCCAGAAAAGGATCGACCTCTGTTATAAATGACAGTCCCCTGGCATTGATCTGGCCGGCAAACTGGCTGATGATACGCGTCAGAAATTCCTTGATGTTAACGGGCCTTTCTTCCAGCGACAGTTTTCCCGCTTCTATCTTATGATAATCAAGAATATCATTAATCAGGATCATCATGTGTTCCGAAGAATATTTAAGAATATCCAGGTTGGTTCTTTGCGATGACAGATGGTCTTCCTGCAACAACAGGTTAGATGCGCCGATGATGGCATTCAGCGGCGTACGCAATTCATGACTCATATTAGACAG
>JBDTVL010000405.1:0-3431 GCA_040007215.1 Flavitalea sp. | reverse complement strand
GGAAATCATTTTTTATATCAAACAGCGCAAACAGTCCTTCCCGCTGGCTCTTATCTTCCGAATCTTTCAGGAATGACAGCAGCGAATCATGCGCAGGTTTCTTTAATTTATCTCCGCCATCTTTCGACGTATAGCTGATATGTACGACGATATCAGAAATAGTTTCATAATTGAACTGAGCTATCTCCGGCAGTTCCAGCGTCCATTTACTGATCACGCCCGCTCCTTCAAAAGGCATATACCTTTCATCCTTGAAATTTAATTCAAATACGCCGCTGTCTCTCTGAGCGGAACTGGTGGCAATAGCGCTGATGGGTATACGCGCCGTCATAAAGCGATCGTCTTCCTCATCTTTTTTACGCGGATAATCTATAGCGCCAGTAGCAATATAACTAACGCGGTAGCTGTGTTCCTGTAAACGAAGCGTAGCGTTTACGGAACTGTAAGGACCAGCAATACAGGGAATGGAAACAGCTACTGATTTTATCCGGCGCATATACTGTCCGGGAAAATCAAGATCGAATAAAGTTTCTGGTATAGCGAAACTGCATTTACCGGTTTCCCTTACATTAAGTAAAGCGATCGGGTCCAGTTGCTGCATGGAAATATGTTTGACCACTTCAAAATCATGCCCCCTGGTTTCATTATAAGCGGCTTCCAGTTGTTTTAATCCCAGGAATAATTTCTCCCCTGCCAACAGTCCGTCATGCGCCGCATCAAAATAACCATTCTGTAATATTTTGAAATTGCTCAGGCCCCGGTCAAAAGCAAATACCTTCTGCGCCTTATTAGCCCAATCGTAAGCCAGGTTATATAACTGGCGGTGGATGGTCTTCACCTGGCCTTCCATCCATTTGTATAACTCTTCATTGGTATACTTACTCTTCAAATAATCTTCTACTTCCAAACTATTGTCTATCTGTTGCTGCTGGTTGGTGATTTCCTGGTTGGCCAGGTTAATGCGGATCTTCTGGGTCAGGATCTGCTTGTCTATCTGCATGCATTCATAACCTGCCAGATTAGCCTGCAGTATTCTATCCTGTAACTGCCTGCGGAAACCCGCCTTCCGTTGCGCCTGCGCCGATTCAAATGAATAAATGGAGGAAACAATCTGTAATACCTTCGCCGCTGCGGAAGCTGCAGGCCCTATATGCGTACCGCCTTCTTTGATAAATCCTACCAGATCAAAAGCAAGCTGGTCGGGCAATGCGCTCAGCACGCCGGACAGCGCTTCCACGCCACTTGAAGCAAGTTGCCATATCTGAGCATCCGATGCCTTATCCATTTCCTGCTTTTCATCGGCTATCAGCCTCAATCCGCTTTCCACGAACATCATGCCCTGGGGATTAGCGATTTCCGAATACCCCTCACCGTCAGCAGGTATCTTACTAAGATCCTCGCCCAACAGCTCCAGGTAATGCCTTAGACGATAAGAAGCCGTTATCCTGTTTTGCTGTAACCCTTCCAAAGCGCTGGCGGCCTCGTCTACCTGTAATTTTTTCACTTCCATCACCAGCGTTTGCATACGCGTTTCGTGCACAGCCCGCATGGCAGACAATTTCTCCATTTCCTTTTTCTCGATAACCGAGGTAAGCATATTGCCCATTGCTTTTACTTCGCCCGCAACATCAATCGCTTTCTGCAGCAAATAAGGAAATCGGTAATTGGGCAGCGTACTGTTGAGATCATTTAATACAGTGTCGAGGCTAAGACCCTGAGCTGCGGCAGCCACCAGCAGGGCCGGATCGATTGGCGGATCCCAAAGCGGCATCATACGGAATACGCCCTCAATATTTTCACAATGCCTGATCTTATAGAGCCGGTCATTGATCGTATTGCGGTATTCCGTGATCTTTGGATTATTAGGAATACAAAAATACAGTGACGAAGCGAATCCAAATATATTAGCTGTGGCCAGGTTCCCGGTATTGCCAATAGCATTTAATGTTTCTGTTGTTTGCTGGCTGAATGGCGCGATCAGCTCCAGTTCCACCATCGCATTACCAAAGGCATCCCATCTTTTAAGTAAAGAATTGTAGGTTTCCGCCTTTATCCTACCCTGCTTGGGTATGGTTTCAGCTTTCGATACCATATGACTGGCCATGATATAAAACTGCGTGGCCAGGTTTACCGTTTCAATAGTATCCTGCCGAAACAATTTGTCGCCCCAGGCAATCAGGTTATCCAGGTATTCCATCACCACCCATTTCATATATGCGCTGGGTCGTTGACGTGATAACTGGTGCGGCTGGAAAGGGTTATTACGCCATTGGCTGATACCTTCATCGGCCGTATTGGGTTGCAGGCTCAGAAAAAATTTATCCAGCACATTATCCGTACTGATCTCTTTAAAGGGTTGGAAACGCCAGGCGCGTTTTGCATCGGTTCCCTTTGCTCCGGGATCAAGCACATAATTGTGCCAATCCATCGCCTCCTTATGCTGGCCCGCATCTTTTAAAGCGCCTGCTATCATCATGGGCACATGAAAAAATAACTCCCAGTTATATATGGAGAATGGCCGGTTTAGTTCATTGTACATGCCAGCGCCGGCGCCCCCAAATGCTTCTGCCTTATCAGCGATAGCAAGATTGTAAGCGAACAGATCCGGTAAACCACGGCTGTTAATAGCGCTCAGCATATCATGCGTATAAGGATGAAAGAAATTGGAAGCCGGCGCCAGCCCATGTATGGTTTCTCTTTTGGCGACATCCTCGAACCACAACGATTTTGCATTGCGGTTAGCGCCCACTACCTGCCAGGATAGGGTCTGGCTTTTGTTTACAGCGCCTGCAGTGGTTTCAATTTTATTAAACAGGTTCATCGTCATCGCCTCGGTGGTTCTGCCCGGACCGATAAATATACTATTGCCATCAAATACAAATTCACCGGTATATCCTCCATCTCTGTCCAGCCGTTCATCGAAAAGGATAGATACCAAATTGGGTTGTATCACCGGAACGAATTTAAAATACTCCACTTGGGTGAGACCGCCCCGATTATTGGTACGCAATATATCGGTACTGGTTTGTTTCTGCGTCCATTTACCATTGCGGTATTCGCTCCAGGACATTTTTACTTCAAAATGATCGGAAGGTTTTGAAAACGACCCCTGCTGTGCGGTATTGGCGGCATTGGTGGTCTTTTTCACCTGGGGGAAAAAAATCAATAATCTTCCTGCCCAGACCACAGGGATAAGATAACAACCCATTGTATCTTTTTTCCTGACCAGCTCTCCATGAAAAAGTCCGGCGAAAAAATTAGCAGAGCTGTTAATACCTTCGAGCTTTCCTGATGCTACTGCATTCATATGATCAACCGGGAACTCAATATGACTGATCATGGAACTCCCATCGGCATCCTTTTCAAAAGCGCCGCCAACGCCAATACCTGTCGCAACAATGAATTTACTGGTAAATTTTTGCAGGTAATCA
>JBDTVL010000404.1:0-3438 GCA_040007215.1 Flavitalea sp. | reverse complement strand
ATCCCGGAGTTCATGTTTCCTACCTTGCATTCCACCTCCATTATAAAATCACCGTACTCTTTATCAGTAGCCAAAAAAGAATTAGGCTCGCCGGTAACCGTTGTACCGGTAATTGTGCCATTGGCGATTTCGTATGTTGCCTTGCCATTTAATTGTCGCCATCCGTTCAAAGTTTTTCCATCAAATAAACTGACCCAGCCGACTGATTGGGCGAATACCGATGTTGTAAGGAGTACAAATAGCAGCAGCATGTTGTTTCGTCTCATTCGTTCATTTTTAATAGAGATGAATGGTATGTTTAAAAGGGGTAAAACCTGTGAGATAAACAGTTGGGGCATCTTCGGGATCAAGAGCCCCTCTTAATTGTATGCCCTTGTGTTCCAGTTTACCCGGACCAAAATGAATCGTATCATTTCCAACCTGGTAGCTGCCCTGGTTTCCGCTTAGTAAGAACGCATTAGCATTTTTTGGGTGGGATGATACACCGGTAAATTTCCCGCCCTTTCTAAAAATCAATTCCATAGTCACCGGAACATTATCTGTCCCATTCATGTCAATGGTTACATCAATTCCATTGGCAGATTCTGAAATAGTAACAGTTGTTTCAAGATACTGGATATTAGACGTTTTCCGGTTGGTGCGGGGCATCTTCGCCATATCGCCATCTTCAGCGATCAGCTCTTTTGGCAAGGGCTGATAATAGCGTCCTTCCAGTTTCCTGGTAAGTATCCAATTGTTGCCCTGTTGTTCAATTTTTTCTGATTCAAATTGTCCCTTTCCAAAAAAAGAAGCTGCTACCCGCATTCCCTGCAATACCGAATTGGCCTTGTGAAAAGTAAACCAAACTGGGTTTTCAGCTAAAATAGTAGCATCCCATGACCCTCGTCTTATCCTTACTATACCCGAATAGGGAAATGCTTTCACATAGTTTACAGGTAAAGCTTTACTCGCCGGCAATGGCTTCCAAAGCGATGGATCTTCCAAATAATAAGATAAATATTCAGGGAGTTCTTTAAAAGATGTTTCTTCAATTAACCGACACATAGCCGCCATTTCACCATTATCATCTAATAAGGCAAGATACCTGCAGGCATAATAATAATGTTCCATCGTACCGATCAGGCCCTTATCCTGCCGGTTGGATGCCTCAGTAACTACCTCCCCGTTTGGATGTAGATAATAGCGCATCATCATTATATTTTTCCTTACTGCGTCAAGGATATCAGGCTTATTCAAACCTTTTGAAATGATTATCAATACCCGATCTACCACGGCAGAATATCCATAAGCGCTTTTTTCTGTGTATTGTCCGTCGGCATCAATATCTATATGCTCGGCCAACCATTCATTTACCCGGTTTACGTATCGCGGATCGGGCCAGAGTTCATTGAGTTTAACCAAAGCTGCCGATACCACCCATCGATGATTGGGCGTATGTATTCCACCTGTAATCAAAGGTTCACCGGCACGTTGCAAAAAGGCCTGAAAATCTGCCAATGCTTTAATGGAGCCCGGGATGTTGGATTGCTTCATTATTGTAAATACGGGCGCCATCCGTTTTACCATAAAAGCCGTATCGGGTGGAGAATGAAAATTGGTCTCCATCAGGTCGATCGTTCCATCAGCATGCTGCATAGTGGAGATGAGGCAATGAAGCGCCTGTGATATCTCCTTTAACAGTTTCGGGGAATGATAATAGGCTGATTCTTTTGTTGAGATTGCACAGCCTGCTTTCATAATAAAATCACGGGTGCTGAGCGGATTAGCGATCTCATCGTCATTGACGTACCCTCCAAAATTTCTACTACTGACATCATTCACTTTAAACCGCATCAGGCGCTTCACATCCACATCATTTAATTTGATAAGACCTACTAACCATTCCGGCTTGACAGCCGATGTATTAAATCTTTTATCATTAAATGCAAATAAGGCAGGCGCTGGCATTAAGCAAACGGCGTTGGCGCCAATAGATACAAATTTTCTTCTGTTCATTTTTTACTTTTAAAAAATTAAAAGATATCCTCTCTTCATAACTATTGTTACGACTATTTACTTACTGATACTTGCATAAGCATGCCCAACATAATTTAAGCGTCTATACAAAATCCGGTTCCGATTCCCCGTTTATATTTAAATATTATTTTGCAGGCATACTGCTAACTTTTTTACCGACCTGATTGATCCAATTAAACGCGGCTAGATTTTTTTATTTTTAAAGGGCTCGAATTTCTAATAATGAGAGTTGGTTCAAGCGTCACTTTTTCCGGCAGCCGATTGGGTTTCGCTTTTTTTATCATTTTCAACAGAAGATATATCGACTGTATAGCTAATTCATTCATTGGTTGCGCCGCTACCGTTATGGACGGGGCCATAAGCCTAAACAAGTCGTTATCATCAAAGCAAACGACGGCAATATCCTGTGGAATTTTTCTTTTCTGCAATTGTAGCGCTTCAATTCCTATAACGCCCAAATAATTTGTGGAAAAAAATATCGCGTCTAAATCAGGATTTTTAATTAGGTAATTGGCTATGGCTACCGAATTTTTGTCGCCATCCGAAAACGGCACTTCGAGTACAGTTTTGGGGCGAACGCGAATTTTGTAATCCGTCATTGCGTCCATAAAGCCCTTCTTTCTGTCAATCATTTGGGACATTCCTTCTGTTATTGAAACAAACCCGATTTTACGGTAATTGTTATCCAGTAAATGCCTGGCAAGGTTATAAGCTCCTTTATAGTTATCAATAATTACATAATTACTTTCAATTCCTGGTATCAGGCGATCTATCAAAACGAAAGGAATCCTTTCATTGTTGAGTTTTAAAATTTCATCTTTCAATCCTGGCGTTGCTGTTATGATCAGACCATCGACCGAACTGCTCTTCATTTTAGTAATAAGAGAAATGGCAGTTTCATTGTTACTTTCGGTACTGCTATAGAAAATATTATAATCATTTTTATGCGCTTCTCTTTCAATAACCTTTGCAATATATCCGAAAAAATAATTGCTAATATCTTCCACTATTAGCCCGATAGTTTTTGACTTTCCTGTTCGGAGATTCCGGGCAGCGCTATTGGGGTTGTATCCACGCTTCCTGATCAGGTCCTTTACTTTCTTAATAGTAGCCGGGCTAATGCTGTTTGTTTTTCCATTCAACACAAACGATACGGTAGTAATAGAAAGATTAAGTTCCCTGGCAATATCTTTCATTGATATTTTCTTTGTCTGTTTAATCATAGCTAAGGATTTTTGTAAGGTCTGAAATAAAAACCTGCCTGCGATCAGCACATGCTTTGATAGAATTATTCTTTAAAGCCCGTCTCACACAAAGAGGTTGCCCATTTTCATAACCGGCTGCCCATAAGCCTGGCGACAATAGCAAGGCGTTCAATCCACCCGAAGTCTTATATAAACAATACTTTCTATTCATTTGCTC
>JBDTVL010000403.1:0-3449 GCA_040007215.1 Flavitalea sp. | reverse complement strand
ATGGCGAGCCGGAAGTGCCGCTGGTATTGGCTTTTTTAAGAAACCGCAATGGCGTGGTCGCTATCTTCAGGCCGTTAGCCTTTACATCGTCCTTGGTAAGGACCGGAAGGGAAGGATATACTTCGTCAAAAGGGCCTTCAGTATTTACCAATCTGAAGCGCTCTTTGTAAAAAGGCGACTTCGAAACAGCATACCTGATCAGCTTCATCGTTTCTTCTTTCTTTAATATTTCCAGTTCTTCGACGGTAAGCTGATCGAACGACTGTATCTTCCTGATCTGCCGGAATAATAGAAAATTATGCCGGCTATAAAAGGCAATACGATCCTGGATATGTTTTACGCTAAAGCTGCTCATTATCCAATTTCTTATATAAAATGTCCAACGACTGGAAGACAGACTCCGGAGTATAATTCTTTGAAATGATCAGTGAATGCGTCCCGTATTCTTTCCAAACATTTTTATCCAGCAAAACTTCCTGAACAATATGTTGCAATTCGGCTTTATTGCCCGGTTCAAAAATCCAGCCATTATATCCTGGTTTAACGATCTCGGGTATACCACCAACGTTGGTAGAAATAACCGGCTTACCATATGCCAGGGCTTCCAGCACAGAAATGGGAAGTCCTTCATTATAGGAAGGCAGCACATACACATCGCAGCGCTGAAGCAGTTCCACTTTTTTATCGCCGTTTACCCATCCTGCGTATTGTACATCGCCATTGGGATGATAATCGGCAATGACCTGCTGCAGGCGCTCCACTTCTCCGTTACCGCCAACTGTTACCGTATATTTTCCATCGAAAGACGCCCTATTGTTTTGTAATACTTCCAGGAAATCAAATATGCCTTTGCGGTTTCCAATAAATCCGAGAAAAAGAAAATTGACATGGCCATTTCCGTTTCCGGAAATCAAAGGTCCTCCAGGCGCTTTTTCTATTACATTATTAATGATAGCCAGTTCTTTGATCTTGAAATTCGAGGTAAAATATTCTTTCCATTTATTCGAAAGGCAGATCACTACATCGGCTTTTTGCAGAATGAACCGTATATACGCTCTTAACCATCCTGCTTTAGCATAAAAAATATGAAATTCGGCTCCGTGAATATGGATGATCACTTTTTTTCCAAACAGTTTACTGATCATCAGTAAAAAAGACTTTCGCATAAAACTTCCCCTGGAAGCTGAATGAATATGAACGATCTTAATAGACCTGTCGGTAATCAGCGTATAGATCAGTAAGCATGCCGCCCGTATATAAACATATAATTTATGCGGAAATGATTTGTTGGAATAAGTGGGAATGAATTTAAAGGGAACGGCATTGCGGCTATACACTTCCAGTACAGCGCCAATCCCTCCCCTATGATTTTTGTATTCAGGACCCAGGTACAAAACATTCTTCATGATATCGCTTCTTCTTTTTGTTTTGGCAAGCCCAACACATCATCGAGATATTGCCGGAACAGGTTATCCCATTCATATTTCCTGAATTTCGCGGCAATGGCGTCTTTAACATACAGCTCTTTCGTTTCCATCATTTGCTTTACAGCGCCTTCAAAAGCGATCGCATTATCCTTGATAACAATACCGCAGGGAATATCGGTCTGGGTAAGCAGCTTTACATTATCCTGGGTTGACGTGGCGATAACAGGAATTCCATTGATCAGGTATTCGTATGTTTTTGTATTGGGTTGGACATCATTAAATGGCGTTAGCGGGAAAAAGGTAATACCGCAATCGGCTTGTTGAAAAAAGATCGCCAGCTTGTTCTGCGGAATATAACCAAGCGTAGGAATGAAGTCGTGCAGTTTATTAGCTGCAATATATTCTTTGATATCGTTCAGTTCATTACCTATAGCCTGACCGATGATGATAAATTTCGCTTTTGCGCCGGGATGTTTGGTTAGGTAGGCATGAAAGCCTTTTACACATTCAATCATTCTTCTTTTATGCAAGGTGCCGACATACAGGAAAATAAAATCATTTCCGGTAAACAGGGTTTTGTATTGATCGGTATCGCTGTTGGCAGAAGCGCTTTTCGAGAAATAAGCTCCGCCCAAAGGAAGAAGCTTATATTTTGTTATGCCAATATGCTCAGCAGCAAGATCGGTAATGATAGAAGCATGTTTGAACCTTTTGGCGGCAAAGCGCATCATGCCATCAAAGAATACGCGTTTGAATTTTTTATTATGGATAGCTACCTGGCGGATATCGAGCCTCATTTTTTCGTTGTCGATATACAGCAGCAGGGTCGACACCATTGGAAAACAGTGGATCAGTATTCTGTCGTAATTCTGTTTTTTATCATAACTGATAACGGTTCTGATGATACGCATCAGCCTGCTGATTTTATTACCTTCCCTGGATACATAAATAATATCCGGATTATCGCCTTCAATTCTTTCCTTTTTATAATCCCAGGTAATATAGGTTACTGTATAACCTTTATTTTTAAGGTAAGTGTAATAGCGGTGGTAATCTATCAGGTAACCGAACTGGTTGGTGGATACCAACAGTATATTCATATAGCTTCTGTTTTATTTCTGAATAGGGTTGAATTGCCATAAAAGACAAGAAAGAAATATACGGCTGAGAAATTATGGTGACGGAATGAATCAAGATAAAAAATAAGGATCAGCAATAGCAGCAGGTAAAAGACCACGAATTTATTTGCATGCCTGAAATAATTATTGATATGCGCTATCAGTAAAGTGAATGAACCCAGTAAACCAACGCCGCCCTGCATAAGCAGGAAGAAAAAATAAGGTCGCGTTCCACTGAGTAGCCATTGGTAATTCTGGGCAAACTGCGAAGCCTCCAGCAAATTACCTGTTCGGAATACTCCATATTCATACCCGAAAAGCATGGTATTGGTCTCCTGCGATAATATTTGCCATCCCAGAATGATTTTAGTAAAGCGGGGAACATCTGAATAAGTATCTATATCAGCAAAAAGGTAATCATCGAGGAAATCGGCTGAAAATATGCCGGTAACATTATTATCGAATGATAATCCGGAATGGCTGTAAAACTGGTTAAAGATTAGCAGGAAAGCAACGCCGCCAAGGGCGGCGAGAGCCATATTTTTTATTTTCGGTTCAAAATAAATGAACACTACCATCATTGGAATGAGGATGAAAGATATTTTAGTTTCATTTAAGAAAAGAGGGATCAGCGTTACATACAGAATTACTTTCTGAAGGAAGCTGGTGGGAAACTGAAACATAAAAAATACCAGGCAAATAATAACCAGCGTCAGCGCACCTCCATTGAAACTTCCGTAAGTGCCGCCTACATAATCTGTAGGGCCATACTGGATAAACTGCAATGCGGTAACGGGAAGCTGGGCTAACAAAAATATCCATGTATACTTTTTAAGTATAGCCACATATTCTTCGGCTTCTTCTTCATTGCCTTCCGCAAAGATCTTGTTATAAAAAACCAGCA
>JBDTVL010000402.1:0-3458 GCA_040007215.1 Flavitalea sp. | reverse complement strand
TCTGCCTTACAAGCAGAGGGTCCGCGGTTCGAACCCGTGTGCTCCCACAGAATAAGACCTCTTAGATATTCATAATGGATATTTAAGAGGTCTTTTGCTATTATATTGATTCTGAAGCAGCCTAAAAATGACTTTCTCCTTGTAAATTGCTTGCAAGTTTTCGGCCAGCTACATGCTCAATTGAGAAATAAAAAAGCTGTTAAAAGATATTTAATCTGTAAGGACTAACTCTTCTTAGCGTCTGTATAATACAGGGATAATAATTTCTGCTACTAAATAATTAACCATGAAAAGTATAATCTTAACAATGTTTTACATGCTTAGCGCTTTTGGAAGCGTCCGCGCAGAGGAATCTTTCGTATATAATATTGTTAAAGGAGGGTTTGATCGTTTAACTTATACTAATAAAGTTAAAGCTGTAAAAGGCGCCAACAAGATTGTACGGTTATCATTGAATAATTTACCAATTCCGAATATTGGTAAAATAAAAACAGATACCGCAACCTTTGCGGCAGGTTGTTTCTGGTGTGTCGAGGCGCAGTTCAGTCAGCTAAAAGGGGTGACAAAAGTGAGTTCAGGATATACCGGCGGGAAAGCGGTCAACCCCAGTTACGAAAAAGTTTGCACCGGCGCTACGGGCCATGCCGAAGCCTGTAACATTATTTATGATCCTTCAGTAATTTCCTATAATGAATTGCTGGAGGCGTTTTTCGAAGCGCATGATCCTACCCAATTAAACCGCCAGGGGTATGATGTGGGAACACAGTACAGGTCGGCTATTTTTTATCATAATGCCATGCAAAAAGAAGCAGCGGAGTTGTATATTAAAAGATTAAATTCAGAGAAAGCGTTTGCACAACCGGTGGTTACGGCAATTGATCCCTTTACAAAATTTTATGTGGCAGAAAATTATCACCAGGAATATTTTGCTTTGCATGGGTCGGAGCCATACTGTAAAAGAGTGATCGCTCCGAAACTGGATCATTTTAAAAATGTGTTTAAGGATAAATTAAAATAGTCATTATAATTATTAGCCATGAAAATAATTGTCATCTTCTCTTTGCTGCTAATCAGCCTGTTTTCATCCTTTGGCCAGTCAGCAAATCCAATCGTCATCAACAATCCTTATTATTCCCGAACCAATACTGATCAGCTTAAGGTATCTGACAAAGAATGGAAAACTATTCTTCCGGAAGAGTTATATGCAGTGGCCAGGGAGCAACAAACAGAAAGAGCTTTCACCGGAAAATATTGGGACAGTGAAACAAAGGGTAATTATTATTGCGCAGTTTGTGGCAATGCGTTGTTTAAATCGACTGCCAAATTTGCCAGTACCTGTGGATGGCCAAGCTTTTTCGAACCATTGAGGAAATCAAGCGTCGACTATAAAGAGGACAATTCTTTAGGTCTGAAAAGAGTAGAAGTGACCTGTCACCGATGCGGCTCGCATCTCGGACATATTTTTGATGACGGACCTCCGCCTACTAATAAACGTTTTTGCATGAATTCCATAGCGCTTGAATTTGATCCTTCTGCACATTAATTGATTTTTGCTCGGATCATTGCTCGTTTATCCTGATTCTATTGCCGATAGAAAAGATTTCTGCTTTTAAGCCGGGTGATTGAAATTAACGAGCTGGATAAGATTGAGGAAGGAATAACTTAAACAGGAATGGAAATATGATAAAGGCCTGGCATTTGCACCGTATCTGAATTTTTGAAAACGCCGCCAAGCATTTCTACACGGGTAAGCACATTGTTGATCAGCAGATTTACTTGCCAGTTATCTCCGGAAGGATCCTGGAATCTTCCATTATCGCTGAATTCTAACGATAACATTTTTGATTGAGAGATGGCTACATTTAACTCTGTGGCACGTCGCAGAACAGCAGATTTGAAGAGGTCTTCCAGGATCCGGTAGATAGCGTAACTGGATGAAAAAGGAATATCTCCAATATTTTCATCCATCTTTAAACGGGTGGAGATGTTATGAGCAAGATTGTAATTGGCGATAAGTCCACTGATAAGCGAAGAAAGACTTTCCTGCATAAAAGTGGTAGGCGCCAATTGATCGGACAGGACTTTTACATTTTTAATCAGCGCAGAAAGCTCAAGATTAATTTTTTTAGAATTATTATTTTCCGGCAGTAATTCTGATGTGGCGGCAAAAAGCATTTTGATACTTGCTGCTGCCTGAGCTATGTTTTCATGCAATTCAAAAGCTATCCTGGCAATATTTTTATCCATTTCCGCCAGACGAATATGAGCGATTTTTTTTGATTCGCTGATATCGAGAATCTGGGAAACAAAATGTAAAGGTTTCCTATCTTCATTTCTCACTATGGAAACAGATAACAGGCCCCAGATGATTTCGCCTTTACTGTTAAAATATCTTTTTTCAAGCTGGAAGCTATCCATAACGCCATTCAACAGATCGTTAACTAGCTGTAAATCTACCTGGAGATCATCAGGATGGGTAATGTCCTGGAAAGTTAGGGTATACAAATGCTCTTTGTTGTATCCCAACATTTTGCATAGTGCATCGTTTACCTTTATCCACTGACCATTTAGACCAACTATTGCCATTCCTATTGCGGAAATATTAAAAGCTCCGCGGAACTGTTCTTCCTGGATACGCAGTTCAGTTTGTAAAATTTTTCTGTGGCTGATATCTTCAGTAAACATCATGATACCTCCGATAGCTCCTGAATCCAGAAGCCATGGCCGCACTTCCCAACTGATCCATTGAATGGTTTTATCTTCCCTGTGGAAGGAAACCTCGTCGCATTTATTATTGGAGCCCTGAAGGCAATCCTGATGTATTTTTTTCCAATCGTCACCTATTTCAGGGAAAATTTCATAATGCGATTTTCCGATAATTTCTTTATCTGTTAAATGATAATCTATTAACCATTGCCGGGAGGTCATGATGTATTTCATATCCAAATTAAACATGGCAATGGCATTCGGGGCTTGTTCAATAAATACCTTATAAAGATCAATGGCAGTTAACGGCACAGATTTTTAATTTAATATACGAGGAAAGTTAAACTTTGTTTATGCGAGAGGGATAATTATCAAAAAAATGGTAAAACAACGCGGTTTTGCGTCTCACATTGCCTTGCAGCCGGTATTCTGCAATCTAATACAGTCAGGGGTGAATCAGTTTAAAGAATGCCAGTCGCCCTTTAAAGCAGGTAAAAGCAGAAAAACTTAATAATCAGCCTTAAAAAGCTTATTTTTGCATTTCTTTTCTAGTTAATGTATCCTTACAGGATGATGCCATTATTCATTAAAATAAACGTATGAACATAGAAGATATACAAAAGTTCCTCGACAATGAAACTTCCAATGGCAACGAATGCGTTAAAATAAGTTTTAAGAAAAGAGAGGCTATTGTCGGCCTGTTTATTAAAGATCATAACGATTACGGCGAATTAAAATCTAAAAATTTCTGG
>JBDTVL010000401.1:0-3463 GCA_040007215.1 Flavitalea sp. | reverse complement strand
AAGATCGATGCGGCGAAATGGTTTATAGATGCTATCAAGCAGCGCCAGCATACGCTTCACAGTGTTATGGAAACTATCATGGGCTACCAGTTGGAGTTCTTTCTTACCGGTGATGAAACAGGTATGCGTCCGATGATCCTGAAAGATATTGCAGAAAGAACGGGACTGGATATTTCTACGGTCAGCCGGGTGGCCAACAGTAAATTCGTACAGACAGAATTTGGCACGTACAGGCTTAAGTTTTTCTTCAGCGAGTCGTTAAGCACCGATAGCGGCGAAGAAGTTTCTACCAGGGAAGTAAAAAAGATACTCAGTAATTTCATAGAGGGAGAAAGTAAAAAGAAGCCATTGAGCGATGAGAAATTAACCGAGATGCTGCAGGAAAAGGGATATAATATTGCGCGGCGTACGGTAGCCAAATACCGCGAGCAATTGAATATTCCGGTGGCCAGGCTGAGAAAGGAATTATAACAGCGGCGATCCGGCTGGGATTAAATAAAGCGTTGGCATTGCGTTACCGGGAACAGAAAAAAATAAATATGACAGTAGCAGCCGATAGGGCAGGATATGATATAACAGAAGAGGCGCGGGTTACCGGGGGCGGAATACGGCAGCCTTTATTGGTCAGGGCGGCGGCGCAAATACTCTCTTTCCTTTTTCATCCTGTACTTATACCGGTATATGTAAGTTTTTTTATGGTTTTTGTACATCCTTCTCTTTTTGCGGGGTATACGTTTCTGGCCAAAAGAAATTTGATGGGTACGGTAGTGGTGAATCTTTGTTTTTTACCTGCATTTACTGTTTTCCTTTGCTGGCGGCTGAAGTTTACCAGCAGTATGTTTCTTAAAACGCAGAAGGAGCGGATCATTCCGCTTGCTGCAGCGATGATATTTTATTTCTGGTGCTGGTATGTGCTGCATGATTTTGTGGCTATCCCGGTACTTTTCCGCCAGTTTATGCTGGGATGTTTTGCCACTATTATTGCTGCCTGGATGGCCAATATCTATTATAAAATAAGCCTGCATGCCCTTGCGGCAGGGGGAATGGCGTGTTTTATGCTGCTGATGTCGGTAAGCGCTGATGGATTCAGCGCGCTGTATATTTCGGTAGCTATTCTTATTGCCGGGGCTGTGGGCTCGGCAAGGCTGATCGTTTCGGATCACCGGCCATTTGAGGTCTATTCGGGCCTGGCGATAGGCGCTTTATGCCAGTTGATCGCCCTGTGGTTAAACTGATACCAATCCGTTTTTTCCTCTTTTCCCTTCCGTGTTAGCGTCCAAAAATATTAGTTTTTTTCTGCTAAAAATATTAGTGTTGATAAGATAATTTTATCTACATTTGACAAATAATACATTTGAGTAATTATTACCAGCGGTATTAGTATACTAATAAAAACCCCATTAATATGTCAAATACAGAAAAGCTTAAAGCCCTCAAATTAACGATGGACAAAATCGATAAAGATTTTGGTAAAGGAAGCGTGATGATGATGAATGAGAAGTCGCAGGATGTGATGGAAGTAATATCCACCGGTTCTATCGGTCTGGATTCAGCGCTGGGAGTAGGCGGATTACCTAAAGGAAGGATCATTGAAATATACGGGCCTGAATCGTCAGGTAAAACAACCATTGCGATTCATGTTATTGCGGAAGCGCAGAAAAAAGGCGGGATGTGCGCGATAATAGATGCGGAGCACGCTTTTGACAGTATCTATGCCAGGAAACTGGGCGTGGATGTCGACAACCTGCTGATCTCGCAGCCCGATTACGGAGAACAGGGCCTGGAGATCGCAGACAGGCTTATTCTTTCCGGCGCGCTGGATGTGGTGGTGATAGATTCTGTTGCCGCCCTGGTGCCCAAGGGTGAGCTGGAAGGCGAAATGGGCGACAGCAAAATGGGGTTGCAGGCCAGGCTGATGTCGCAGGCGCTGAGAAAACTTACCGCTACCATCAGCAAAACAAATACGATCTGCATTTTCATTAACCAGTTAAGGGAAAAGATCGGCGTTATGTTTGGCAATCCTGAAACAACCACCGGGGGAAATGCGCTTAAATTCTATGCTTCCATTCGTCTGGATATCCGCCGTATGGCGCAGATAAAAGACGGCGATGAAGCGGTAGGCAACAGGGTGAAAGTGAAAGTGGTGAAGAATAAAGTGGCCCCTCCTTTCAGAGCCGCTGAATTTGATATTGTTTTTGGCGAAGGCATATCCAAGAATGGCGAGATCATTGATATAGGCGTGGAACTGAATATAGTTCAGAAAAATGGTAGCTGGTTCAGTTATAACGGCGATAAACTCGGTCAGGGACGTGAAACGGTGAAACAGCTTATGCACGATAATCCGGGACTGGCCAACGAGATAGAAGGTAAAATAAGAGAAAAGCTTAAGGAGATGCAGGATGCATAAGCATTCTGGCAAATGGTACAGCGCCATACCCCAGATAATCGATAACCAGCGAAATGGTTAAATAGGCCGGCTGTTTTTTGCCTCTGCAATCTGTGCAAACAGATTTGTTTATAGCGGTAACATCCGAAACGTAATATAGGCAGCCAGCCTGGGAATAGATATACCAACTATAGCTGCAAGCTGTTTCGCCGAAAATAATTATTAGTATAGATTGATGGGTTAGTAAGTATAAAGGACCTCCTTAACGGGAGGTCTTTTTATATACTATATCTTTATCATCCCCTAAAACATATTATATGCTCCTGCTAATACTTGGTTTTATTATCATCATCGCCGGCAGCGCTATCTCCAGAAGCGATGAAAAATTAAAACGCTTCAGCGGCGTTGCCCGCGTAATCGGATCGGTCATCATGCTCATCGGCATACTGGTTTCCTGTATCATCCAGATAGATGCAGGACAGGTGGGCGTTAAAAAATTATTCGGCAAAGTGCAGAAAGATGTACTGGGTAGCGGCCTTCATTTTATCTCTCCACTGTTAGAAGTAGAAAAGCTTGATATTAAAACGCAGAACTATACCATGAGCGGCATACAGGACGAAGGATTGAAAACAGGCGACGATGCCATCAGGGTATTAACTGCAGACGGACTGGAAGTCACAATAGACCTGTCTGTGCTCTATCGTCTCATCACCAATGATGCGCCTATGCTGCTACAGGAAACAGGCGCTGATTATGAAAATAAAATTGTTCGCCCAATCACCCGTACAAGAATTCGTGACAATGCAGTGTATTATGATGCGGTGGCTTTGTATTCCACCAAACGCGATGAATTTCAGCAAAGGATATTCAAGAATATAGAGACCGATTTCAAAAAGCGCGGTTTGCTGCTCGAAAACCTGTTGGTACGCAACATAACATTACCGCAATCCGTAAGAGCTACGATTGAACAAAAGATCAATGCAGAACAGGATGCGCAGAAAATGCAGTTTGTACTTCAGAAGGAAAAGCAGGAAGCAGAACGCAAACGCGTAGAAGCGCAGGGTATTGCCGATTACC
>JBDTVL010000400.1:0-3469 GCA_040007215.1 Flavitalea sp. | reverse complement strand
ATCGACACTATTGAAAAAATGCTCGAAAAAATGCGCGCCAATCCCTGGCCAGTATATAAGGTAAAAGTGGGAACGCCGGATGATATTGCTATTCTTTCCGCTATTAGGGCGAACACCTCATCTAAAATAAGGGTAGATGCCAATGCCGGCTGGACGCTGGAAGAAGCGTTGTTGAAAATACCCCTGCTGAAAGAACTGGATGTTGAGTTCGTGGAACAACCGCTGGCGAAAGAAAATTGGGAGGGGATGAAGGTATTATATGCTCAATCGCCGATTCCGCTTATCGCCGATGAATCCTGCGTGGTTGAGCAGGATGTACAGAAATGCCAGGGCCATTTCCATGGGATCAATATAAAACTTACCAAATGCAGCGGCCTGACTCCGGCGCGAAGGATGATCGCTGAAGCCAGGAAGCTGGATCTGAAGTTAATGGTGGGCTGTATGAATGAATCTACCATTGGCGCCGCCGCCATAGCCCAACTATTACCTCTGGTTGATTATGCCGATCTCGACGGCCCCTTGCTGCTGAAAGAAGATATTGCCACCGGGCTTACCTACCAGGATGGAAGGGTTACCCTTTCCGGTAAACCAGGGCTGGGGATCAACTACCGCCTTCCCTGATCAGGTCTTTCTTTTTTTAAGAAACTGTTAAACTTTTACCTTCTTTTTCTATCTATCGTACTTCTACTTAGGATATGCTCATTAATGCTTTTAACGGCTTCGGTATATTTATTGCTAATAAGGTTTGACGGTATAAAGGGGAAAGGAATGAATAGACGGCTACATTATTTTTTATTACTGGCGGTATTGGTATCCTATACTATGGTTTCCTGCAGGAAAACCATTATGAAGGCGCTTCATCCCGGAGAAGCTGAAGTACCCCAACTCGTTGAAAAAGACCCTCCTATACTAACTCCAGTAACTTTTGCTATTAGTAATTCCATAAATGGTTTTTACAGCTCCGTGCCTGCAAGATATTTCGAGAGTACTTATAAATACCCCCTGATCCTTTTTTTCCATGGCGGAGGTCAGTATGGTAACGGGTCAACTGATTTATATAAGGTTTTGCAGGACGCTATTCCAAAATTGCAGGACGAAAAAATATTTCCGCCTTCTTTTATGGTTAATGGACGCTCTTTTTCATTTATTACTATCTCGCCCCAGTTTGTCAGATCGCCATCAAATACGGATATAAGAGCTTTGCTTGATTATGTAAAGGCTAACTATCGTGTTGATATTTCGAGGGTCTATCTTGTTGGGTTTAGTCTTGGAGCGCGCTTCCTGTCCAACTTTGCCGCCGTTTACCCCACAGAAATAGCGGCGGTTGTATCTATGGCGGGCATGCCGCAGATCACCAGCACACTTGCCGGTAAAGCCGAGTCGATAGTTAATGCCCATCTTCCTATCTGGCATGCGCATAACCGGGATGACAGCGCCTGGTATTACAGCGAATCGGTCAAGTATATTCAGCAACTGAACAGCTTGAATCCCCTGATTCCTCCCAGGTTTACGACTTTTGATGTGGGAACAGCCCGGTTGCACCACGACTGCTGGACAAAGCTGACCGACCCCGCATATAAGGAAGATGATAAGAATATTTATGAATGGATGCTGGAATATTATCGTTAACCTATCGGCAATGGCTATACGAAATCAATAAAATTTCAGGAAAGCTTTTCCAATTGAATCTATCAGATCGGAAGCGGTCATTGCTTCCATGGAATGAATAGCCGAGCTTAAATCACCTGCCAGTCCATGCAGGAAAACAGCCAGAACTGCAGCCTCTAAAGGCGCATAGCCCTGGGCCAGCATAGCGGTTACCATACCGGTGAGGGCATCCCCGGATCCTCCCTTCGCCATTCCTGCATTACCCGTTGTATTGAAATATTTCTCTCCACCGGGCGCCGCAATAAATGTATAATGTCCTTTTAAAATAATTATAATATTATGCTCTTCAGCTTTTTTAGCCGCCATTGCAAGCCTGTCGGCATCATTTTTCGATTCGCCAAATAGCCTGTCAAATTCTTTCGGATGAGGCGTAAAAATAGAATTTTGAGGAACAGATTTTAGCCATTCTTTCTTAGCGGCAATAATATTCAACGCATCAGCGTCAATCACCATTGGGTGAGGGTAGCTATTAAAAAGATTAATAAGCATTTTAGCCGTTTTCTTATCCTGCCCGATACCCGGACCGATACCCACGGCTTTATATATGGTAAGATCGGTTTTGTCAATGGAAGAATTGATCATTTCTTCCTCGTCTTCTATCACCATGGCCTCAGGAACGGCTCCTTGCAATATGTTGTAGCCGCAACCGGGAATATGAACCGAAAGTAATCCTGATCCTGATCGGATACAGGCTCTTGCGCTTAATACGGCGGCGCCTATCTTTCCATAACTTCCTGCTATCAGTAATGCATGACCGAAATTTCCCTTGTTTGCGAATTTTCTCCTTGGTCGCAGCCATTCGCTCACTTTTTGATGATCGGCAAAAAGGTACCCGGGTTTGATACCGGCCTCAAAATCTTTATGCAATCCGATATCCAGAACATGAAGTTCGCCAATAGATAATTCATTTTCTGCAAACAGGAAAGCCGGTTTAAAACATTGGAAGCTGAGCGTATGAGCAGCGGCTATAAAGGTATTTCCCTTTGAAGAATGTTCCGCTGATAATCCGCTGGGAATATCTATGGAAATGATTTCATTGCCCGACTGGTTGATATGGTTTACCAGCATAGCTGTAAGCCCATCCAGCGGTCTATTCAGGCCCGATCCGAGCAATGCGTCAATGATCAACTCACCGGCAGGTATAAAGGGAATGGTCTGCTCCGACGAAATAAATCGGATATCCACCTGCGTTTCATGAAGACGGGCAAGATTGGTCTGGAAATCTTCGGTGCCTTTATGTCCAAACTCCAGGATATTGGCGGTAACGGCATGTTTTCTTCCCGAAAGAATTCTGGCAATGGCCAGTCCGTCGCCCCCGTTATTGCCTTTACCGCAAAAAATAGAGAATGACCTGTTCTCATATCCTTTTGAGGCGAGCCAGTCGCAGCAGGCCAGAGCCGCCCTTTCCATCAGGTCAATAGAAGCAATGGGTTCATGCTTGATAGTAAATTCATCCCATTCGCGTATTTGCGCAGAAGTAAGGATCAGCATGGTGACAATATGATTAAGGTAAATATTCTTTGATTACGAAAATAAGCTATTCAGGCATGCGTACAGGATTAGAACTGATATTCTTTACGCCGCCGCCAGCCATTGATCCTATTCCCGCGCTGATCCGGATTTAGCGGGGCTGCCTGTTTCAGAGGCTTTTTCCTCTTCAGGATTTTTAAAGTAGTTGCCAAATATGCCGGAGATCTTTTTAGCCGAATACACTTTTGTATAATCGTTATTACAGAGGGCAATGATGGTAACATTATCGTCCAGCAGCCTGTAAAAAGCTGTACGGTTGCCATGCCACCAG